>NZ_DCYU01000049.1:0-22710 GCF_002331165.1 Pseudoalteromonas sp. UBA2102 | reverse complement strand
TCGCCTATTTATGGGGAATAACCACACTACATAGGCTCTGCCTTGCCTAAATACCAAACAGGCTGCTGCAAATTTAACCTTGAAAGATCAACAGACCCTAGATATAGTGATGATGCGCCGGTTTTTTTCACCGCTCAAAGTGGTTGAGATTGACGAGTGCCCAGGTTGCGCTGGCATATGGCTTGATAGTGGGGAGCTTGCAAAAATACACGAAAACCATTTAACACCCAAAGAGCGAAAGCTGTTAGCCCACGAAATGGCCACCAATCATGGGTTTATATCTATTAAGCCGCCAAAATCTAAGTATTACCCCAAAGCGCCTAAAAATAGCCAAGACACCACCGTTGAGCGGTTGGTGCAATTGGCATTACTTAATCTTTAATACCCAGCCTCAAAATAAATCACTTAATTAAGCTAATTGGTATAAAGCATAAAAAACGGCGTACTAAAAAGTACGCCGTTTTTTTGTAATAAATTAACGTTTATGCAGTTTATTTATTACGGTTTTCTTTTGCAAAGGCACGTATTTTACGTTTTTGCGAAAGCGTTACTTTGTTAGTACGCCCTGCAAATGGGTTATCACCTTCTCTAAATTCAATTTTGATTGGGGTGCCCATAATTTTAAGTGCTTTACGGTAGTAGTTCATCAGGTAGCGTTTGTAGCTATCGGGTAAATCGTGAACTTGGTTACCGTGAATTACAATACGTGGCGGGTTATAACCACCGGCATGCGCATATTTAAGCTTAACACGACGACCACGAACAAGTGGCGGCTGATGATCGGCCTGTGCCATGTCCATAATACGGCGTAGCATTGCGGTGCTAATACGTTTAGTTGCTGACTCGTACGCTTCGTCAACCGATTCAAATAAGTGGCCAACACCTGTACCGTGAAGTGCAGATATAAAGTGCAAGCGTGCAAAATCAATAAAACCTAAACGGCGATCAAGCTCTGTTTTAATGCGATCTTTAACGTAATCATCAAGCCCATCCCATTTGTTCACGGCAATAACCAATGAACGACCTGAGTTAAGCGCAAAACCTAATAAGCTTAAGTCTTGATCAGAAATACCATCGCGAGCATCAACAACCAGTAATACAACGTTTGCATCTTCAATGGCTTGAAGCGTTTTAATTACTGAGAACTTTTCAACCACGTCGCTTACTTTTTTACGCTTACGAACACCTGCGGTATCTATTAAAATATATTCTTTGTCGTTTCGAGTCATCGGAATATAAATAGAGTCGCGAGTGGTGCCTGGCATATCGTATACAATTACACGTTCTTCACCGAGTATACGGTTTGTAAGTGTTGACTTACCTACGTTGGGGCGGCCGATAATAGCCAGTTTTACAGGTTTATCTGCAAACGCTTGGTGGTCTGTATCGTCGCCTTCAGCTTCTTGATAAAGGTCGATTAACTCTTCATCGTCATCAGCAACGTCTTCATCTAGTGCCGCAAGCTCTGCAATTACAGGCTGTAAAGTGTGCTCTAAAAGCTGTGTAATACCACGCCCATGTGCTGCTGCAATATGGTGAATATTACCTAATGATAATTGATAAAATTCTGCACAGTTTGAGTCGGCGTCAATACCATCTGTTTTGTTGGCAACCACAAAGCTTTTTTTCTCTTGCTTGCGCAAGTGATTAGCAATGGCTTGGTCAGCAACGGTCATGCCTACGCGGGCATCAACCAAAAACAACACAATATCGGCTTCTTCAATGGCAAGTAACGACTGGTCGGCCATTTCGGTTTCGATGCCTTCTTCAGAGCCATCAATACCACCCGTGTCTACCACGATAAATTCATAGCCATCGTAATTAGCTTGGCCATATTTTCTATCTCGTGTTAAACCTGGAAAATCGGCTACGAGTGCATCACGAGTACGTGTTAAACGGTTAAATAATGTGGATTTGCCCACATTGGGTCGCCCAACTAGAGCGATCACGGGAAGCATAAACTACCTCTTTAAAAAACAACAAAAGGCTTCGCAGTGCGAAGCCTTACAAAAAACCTTTAAGTGTTAGCTAGTTAGTTAGGGGTGTTTACCACACTAACTTCACCATCACGGGTGTATAAAATTAGCTTGTCGTCGGCTACAACCGGCTCAACAAAAAAGCCTGAGCTGTCAAATTCTTCACGAGATACTAACTCGCCAGTGTCTTTGTTTAGCCAATGTAGGTTACCTTCTTGGTCACCTAAAGCTAAGTGGCTACCTGCAACTGCAGGGCCTGTTAGGTACCAACCACGTAGAGCGGGTTGGCTCCAACGTTCAATACCTGAATTTTTATCTAATGCGTAAATTACGCCTTCGCTATCTACTAGGTAAATAGTTTGTGCATCCATCGCTATTTCGCGGTAGCTGCTGTATTCACGTTTCCATACAACATTGCCTGAGCGAATATCTACCGCTGCTAGGTTACCGTTGTATGCAATGGCATAGGCGTAAGGGCCGCTAATAATTGGTTGTGTGTCTACATCAACCAAACGCTCAAATTCTGATGCGCCTTTAGCAACGGCAATTTCTGCACTCCATGCTGAATAACCGCTCTCAGAAATGAGTACACTTAATTTACCTGTTTCTAAGCCTACTAACACACCACCGTTTGCAACTGTTGGCGAGCTTTGGCCACGCAATGTAAGCGGTGGTACTTCTTGTTCGAAGTTCCAGCGTTCTTCGCCTGTATCTGGGTGCAGCGCTAATAGTTTACCCGAACCTAAATTAACAAAAATTAGGCCATCGCCCGCAGCTGGTTTTGATAACGCTTCGCCTGGCACATTTTTACGCCATACTTCTTCACCCGTTTCGCGGTCAAGGGCAATAATAAATCCGTGCTCAGAGCCTACGTAAATTTTACCATAAGCTTGTAATATACCGCCTGATAATTTAGCTGTGCCGTTATCTGACCATGGCCAAAACGATAAATTTTCACGTACGTCGGTTTCCCATAACGTGTCGCCATTGGTAAGCGAAAGCGCTTCAATTTGGCCTTCGCGGCTAGCTACATAAATAGTGTCTTTGTATACAGCAGGCGATAAGCGAGAAAAATAATGTTCTACACCACTGCCAACCGACTCTTGCCACACTACGTCTGTTTCAAATTGATTAACAATTTCAGGAAGTACTAACTCGTCTTCGTCATCACTTGATGAACAACCCATTAGCGTTGCCATGCACAGTGCGAGAGTTGCTGTTGTTATTTTTTTCATACCTAAAACCTTATGCCGCTGGGCTAGTTACTGCTAGGTCGTCTAATTTAATTTGTAATAAAGGGTTTGTTGTTAATCCGCCTGCATCGGCAGCTGCTTGATACGCAGTGCGAGCTTGGTCTTTATTACCTTGTGCAATGTAAATATCGCCTTTTAGCTCAGCTACATTGGCGTTATATGCCTCTGGTAGGGGTGAGTTTAATGTACTTAGGGCTTCGTCAAATTTACTTTGCGCAAGTTGAATACGTGCTAAACGCGTAATAGCAATGGCTTTAAGCTCTTCGCTTTGGGCGTTTGTAACAATCCAGCTAAGCTTTTCGCTAGCAAGGTCTAATTTTTTTGCATCAACAGCGTCTTTTGCCGCAACAAAAGCGGCTAAAGTTGCATAGCTTGTCTCTTGGTTGTTTTTAATGAATGTATCGGCTGCGCCAAGTACATCGTCACTTTGTACAAGTGTTGTATATTCGTCAGACGCTTGCTCAGCAGTTGTAATTTGGTTTTGGTTGTATGCTTTCCAACCGTATAAGCCGCCTAAACCTACAATTACACCTAGCGCAAGTGAAATACCGTTTTCGCGAAAAAAGCGCTTAATGGCTTCTGCTTGTTGTTCTTCTGTTGAATAAATGTCCATTATTACCTCTTAAGTTAGCTTAGCTATTGATAAGCTCAGCTAATAGCGCTTTAGCTTGTTCTAATTCTAGTGTGACTTGCTCTTTACGCTCACGTAAATATTTGATGGTCACAACGCCTTTTTCTAATTCATCTTCGCCAATAATAACAGCCACTAGTGCATCGCTTTTATCAGCTCGTTTTAGTTGTTTTTTAAAGTTACCGCCGCCGGCATGCACCATCACGCGTAAACCGGGTACGTCGCTACGCAGTTGCGCTGCAATGGCAGGGGCTTGTACGCTGGCTTTATCGCCCATTGCCGCTAAATATACATCAGCATTGCGGCGAATGTCACCTACACACTCAAGTGCTTGGAGTAACAGTACTAAGCGCTCTAGACCCATAGCAAAACCCACCGCTGGGGTGGCTTTGCCGCCAAGTTGCTCAACTAAGCCATCGTAGCGTCCGCCAGCACACACTGTACCTTGTGCACCTAGGCTATCTGTTACCCATTCAAATACGGTGCGGTTGTAGTAGTCTAAACCACGTACTAACTTTTCATTAACCGTGTATATGACGCCAGCTGCGTCTAAACGTTCACATAAATTTGCAAAATGTTCTTTTGATTCAGCATCTAAATGCTCAGACAATTTAGGCGCATCCACTAAGATTGCTTGCACGTCTGGGTTTTTGCTATCAAGTACACGCAATGGGTTTGAATACATACGGCGCTTTGAATCTTCATCAAGCACGTCGGTATGCTGTTCAAGGTAGGCAACGAGTGCATCGCGGTAATCAGCACGTGCTTCGTTAGAGCCTAACGAGTTAAGCTCTAAACGTACGTGTTCGTTAATGCCAAATGCTTTCCATAATTGCGCGGTAAGTAAAATAACTTCTGCGTCTATATCGGCTGTGGCAATACCAAATGTTTCTAAACCAAATTGGTGAAACTGACGGTAGCGGCCTTTTTGAGGGCGCTCATGACGAAACATCGGGCCCATGTACCACAGGCGCTGCTCTTGGTTATAAAGCAAGCCATTTTGGTTACCTGCACGTACACACACTGCGGTGCCTTCTGGGCGAAGGGTTAGCATGTCGCCGTTACGATCGGCAAAGGTATACATTTCTTTTTCTACTATATCAGTTACTTCACCAATAGAGCGTTTAAATAAGTCGGTTGATTCTACAATAGGAAAACGAATTTCTTGATAACCGAACGATGCTACTGTCTCGCGTAAAATGTTTTCTACTTTCTGCCAAACTTGCGTGTCGCCCGGCAGACAATCGTTCATACCGCGAACTGCCTGAATTTGTTTTGCCACTGATAAATCCTAATTACTGTTTATGTGTAATAAAAAAATGCTTACACAACAAGAATGCTAAAAATTGACCCGTCATTATATACCCAAATGACCCCATGATGCGAGCGTCGTTTGAATTAAAAGCGATTTAGGCAAGGCATTGATTGAAAGTAATAGTGGTTCTATTGTTAAAATCAATAACGCAGTATAAATCGCTTTTAAACCAACCCGTTGGGCGGTTCACAGACACTTACTCTCATCGTTGTTACTTTTTAAAAGGGATTGCCATTCTTGCAAAGTAACGCCTTGATATTAAGAGCCTGTGAAACGCTGAATTCTGTATCTTGGGGTCGTTTGGGTATCCTCTAGCTATAAAGGTAAACGCCAAACACCGTGGTTTGGCGCTTTATACGGTATTTATTCGACTATTTTAATGTCGATAGGTGTTTGCTGCTCTTTTTGAGCAATAAAGTCGCGCACGTAGCCTTCAAGCTGGTCAACAATGTTGTTGTTATCAATACGCGCTTTTTGACGCTCGCCATTAATGTATAAACCTGAGCGGCGGTTTGCACCGGCAAGGCCAATATCACTAACAAGGGCTTCGCCTGGGCCGTTAACGACACAACCAATTACCGAAACAGACATTGGCTCAACAACATCTTCTAGGCGCTCTTCAAGCTGGTTCATGGTGCTCACTACATCAAACTCTTGACGTGAGCAGCTAGGGCAGGCAATAAAGTTAATACCGCGAGAGCGTATACGCAGCGATTTTAAAATATCAAAACCTACTTTGATTTCTTGAACTGGGTCGGCAGCAAGTGATACACGTAGCGTATCGCCAATACCTTCGGCAAGTAACATGCCTAAACCTACAGCCGATTTAACCGAGCCTGAGCGCATACCGCCGGCTTCGGTGATCCCTAAATGCAGGGGTTGATCTATTTCTTTAGCAAGTAAACGATAAGCGCCTACAGCTAAAAATACGTCTGATGCTTTTACCGATATTTTAAATTGGTCAAAATCAAGGCGGCGTAATATATCTACATGGCGCATTGCTGATTCAAGTAATGCCTCGGGAGTTGGCTCGCCGTATTTTTCTTGTAGGTCGCGCTCTAATGAGCCGCCATTTACACCAATACGAATAGGGATATTATGCTCGCGTGCAGAGTCTACAACGGCTCTAATACGCTCTTCACTGCCTATATTCCCTGGGTTTATACGTAGGCAATCTACGCCATATTTTGCCACTTTTAACGCTATGCGGTAATCAAAGTGAATATCGGCTACAAGCGGTATACTAACTTGCTCTTTTATACTTTTAAACGCTTCTGCTGCATCCATAGTTGGTACAGATACACGCACTATATCGGCGCCGGCATCTTGTATTGCTTGGATTTGCGCTACCGTGGCATCTATATCCATGGTGTCGGTATTGGTCATCGACTGCACGGCAATAGGGGCACCGTCACCAATAGGCACGTTGCCTACATTGATGCGGGTTGATTTTCTGCGTTTAATTGGAGATTCTGAAAACATAGCGACTACTCTGCTAATGGTAATTTAAATTTGGCTAAACGATTTTTAGGATAACCAGAAATATCAACTGGTTCGCCGTTTAGAGAAACACTAACTACGTCGTGCTTACCCAGCACAACTGAAAAAGGCGGGATACCGCTTACAGCCATTTTATAGCCTGCTTTTTTTACGCCAAATGCAATGCGCTCACCTTCGCCATCGTGTATTTCTACCCAGCTCTCATCGTTAAACACCATGTTAATTGTACTGGTGTTACTTTGCGTGTCGGGCTCGTTAGTGGCTGTTTGGGTGCTAGCGGCAATAGGCGCCGTGGCATTAACGGCTTCACTTAAGGGGACTTGTTCAGCACTTAAAGGCATTACAGCCGGTGTGCGCTCAACTGCCCGTGTTGCTTGCACTTGCGAGGTGTTCTCGCTTTCGTTATTTAGCGCGTTGTTATTTTGCTGGTTATCTAAAATTGAATTTTCAATATTGATTGTGCTTGTTTGCTCATCGATAGGCGTAGCATTTTGCCAAAACCATAAGGCAGATGAGCCAATAACAATGGCTAAAATAATGTAGCTCACCAGCATTAGGCGGCTGTCGTGGGCTTCTTTTTCTGTGCGGCGCGAAAAGCTTTGCATGTTAGCCGGCTTTGTAGGCTCGGGCGGTGCTGGCAATTTAGCTAATATAGGGGCGCTATCGACGTGTAGTTCACGGCAATAGTTTTTAATGTAGCCTTTTACAAAGGTAATAGGGCCTAACGTTTGGTACTGATCGCTTTCTAAGCGTTGCAGCTGAGAAATAGAAAGCTTAAGTGGGCCAGTAAGTGACTCTAAGCTTACATTAGCCTGCTCTCGGTGCGCTTTTAATAGTTGCCCAACACTTGGCTCATCGCTTTGTTGCGTAGTTTCTTCTGTCATAATAGGTACGAATTTGGATCCACTAGTAATAGTCTGTGCCCAGGTGTAAGTTCTATATCTGGGCTTAATTTATTCCATCGCATTAATTCATCAATTAATACATGCCGCTGGGTAGCTATGTCGTAAAGGGTATCGCCAGCTTTAATCTCGTAATAAATATTAGGATCGTTTAAATAAATTTTACTTCCGTTGATAACACGATCCGACTCCTTTAGACCATTCCACTGCAGGAGTTTTTGTAGTTTAACATTGTATCGCACTGAAATGCTAAATAGGTTTTCACCAAACTCAATAATATGAAAAGGCACCTTTAAAGGGGGGACTTTTGGATTAAGCATGGGAGGCTCTTGTTTTACACTTGGTTGGTAGTTTTTTAGTGTAATGTCGTTACTGTCGCTGTATGGGTTATTACTAAATACCGCACTGTCTTTTTTAGCCTCATAAAATACTACCGAATTATTTAAGCCCGTATTTTGTGGGCCATTTGCAGCAGGGCGTGTATTTTGTGGGGTGTTAAAGTTAGCTTGTTTGGGCGCACCAAATGAAATTATTTTTACTTCGTCATCATCTTTGGGTGTTTGTTTAGCGACGGCTTTTGGCGGCTCAGCTGTGGGTGTAGACGTTTGTTGCGCTTGGTGATCCGTTGTTAAAGCCAAAAGCACCGCTGCGGTATCTGTATTAGATTCTGCAGGCGCAGATGTTGTAGTTGTAGTTGCTACTTGGGCAGTATTTGTTACGGTTGGAGCGGCTGCCGCAGCTGGCACTACTGCTTTTGTTGTTGTAACTACTTCAGCCTGCGTTGGTTGAGCCGCTGGCGTGAGAGTGGCAACGTCATCATTTTGCTCAGCTACGGTTTTTTGTTTGTTTGCTGCGGCAATGGTTGCCTGTGCTTTTGCCGTCTCATTTAATACTGGGCTTGAAGGCTCAACCCCTGGAGAAATTAAGCTGGTCGAATTATCGGTAGTTGGGCGCTTTTTTCGGATAATTTTAATTTTTGGTTGCTCAACACTGATTTGCTCTTCGCCATACTGCTCTTGAAGCTCTTCGAGCTGCGCTTTACGGTATTTTTCGCGCAGTATTTCAAACTCAGTTTGTTTAGTACGATTATCGCGAATAGCATAGGCTTGCTTACTGGTTGGGTAAGTTTGCATTATGGTGGCGGCAATTTTTTCTGCTTCTTCTATTCTGCCCATGCGCTGCTTAATTAAATAACCAAGCAATAAAGCCCGTGCAGACACTCGGCCGGTGTCGTCATGACGCTTTAATACTTCGCTGGCTTTATGTAAATCGCTTTTAGCATAAAAAAGGGCGGCTAAGCTTATTAGGGTCGATGTACGTTGCGAGCTGTGATTAAGTGCTTGTTTAAAGTAACTCTCTGCATTTTCAAAGTCGTTAAATTCTATGGCACATAAGGCAAGGTTTTCGTAGCTTTCGGCAACGCGAATATAGCTTGGAATATCAATTGCTTTTAAAAACTGATCGGTCGCGCGGTCATACTCTTCAATACTACATAAAAACACACCGTAGTTATTAAGCGTGTTCGGATCGTCAGGCTTAATTGCTAATGCTTTTTGATAGGCTTTATCGGCACGCTCTTTTTCGCCTACTTGTTGGTAATAATAAGCAAGAGAGTAATGTACTTCAGGTAGATTTGGGGCAAATTCTATAGCTCGCTCAAGGTTATACTTTGCTTGCGAGTTGTTGCCAGTTTCTAAGTATTGTAAAGCGAGGGCGATACGAGTGCGTGCTGCGCCTGCATTATTGATTTTGTTTTCGACGACGGGTTTGTCACTGCCGTTATAACTACTTTCACTTACGCACCCTGTAAGGGCAAGTGTTGAAAGTGTTAAAGCAAGTAAAGATCGCATTACCTTGTCTCTGTTTTTCTATCCATAGCGCCTATCTTACCTAAAACCCTTAGTGTTGCATCATTTATTTAAAAATAAACAACTTAACCACCCTGCACAGGGAATATACGCAGGGTGGTTACAGGCTTATGCTTGCTGGATATTTACGCTAATTGCGTTATCGTCGCGCATTTTCTTTTTCGCCATACGTTTAGTACGGTCAACAACATCGCCGGCTAATTGCCCACAGGCGGCGTCAATATCGTCACCACGAGTACGGCGCACAATACACGTAATACCCGCAGCTTGTAAAACCTTAGAAAAACGGTCAATACGGCTGTTGCTAGAGCGCGTGTATTCGTTACCCGGGAACGGGTTAAACGGAATAAGGTTAACTTTAGAAGGTGTACCTTTAAGCGTTTTAACCAGCTCATGTGCTTGGTCGGTGCTGTCGTTAACGCCATTTAGCATAACGTATTCAATGGTCACGTCTTTATTTGCTTTAGAGCCATCGATATAACGACGACACGCGGCTAAAAATTCTTCAATAGGGTACTTTTTATTAATTGGTACAAGTACGTCACGCAGAGCGTTATCGGGAGCGTGAAGTGAAATAGCAAGTGCTACGTCTATTTTTTCTTTTAATAAATCAAGCGCAGGTACAACCCCTGAGGTACTTAATGTTACGCGGCGCTTAGATAAGCCAAAGCCCCAGTCGTCCATCATAAGTTCCATCGCCGGCACTACGTTTTTAATATTAAGCAGGGGCTCGCCCATCCCCATCATTACTACGTTGGTAACTGGGCGTTTTTCGCTGTTGCCATCAAGGCCTATGTCTTTAGCTACACGCCAAACTTGGCCAATAATTTCAGACACTTTAAGGTTACGGTTAAAGCCTTGTTGCGCAGTTGAACAAAACGTACACTCAAGGGCACAACCGACTTGCGAAGATACACACAAGGTGGCGCGGTCTTTTTCTGGGATCCATACAGCTTCAACTTCTTGGCCGCCATCAAGCACTAATGCGTACTTAATTGTGCCGTCGCTTGCTTGCTGGCGAACAGAGATTTCTGGCGCAACAATTTCGCATTCGTTTTTAAGCTTTTCTTTAAGCTTTTTATTAACGTTGCTCATGTCGTCAAAGTTATCAACGCCAAAATGATAAATCCATTTCATCACCTGGTCGCCACGAAATGGCTTTTCACCGAATGATACAAATAGCTCGCGCATTGCATCTCGGTTTAAATCTAATAAGTTAATCTTTTTTTGCTCGGTCATGAAACAACCTCAATCGGTGACGGTGGAGATAAAATTTACAAGGGCGAATTGTACACAATTCACCCACTTTAATCATTAAGTAAAATATCAAAATGCACTTAAGGATACTTTACGTAATGACTAAAAAAGGGCTCGAAAGCCCTTTTCTTACTTTGCATTACAGCGTTAACTGTAAAACTCGAATTAACGAGTACGTGGGCAAAGCTCTTCGTCAGCGAAGAAGTACGCGATTTCGCGAGCAGCAGATTCAACAGCGTCAGAACCGTGAACAGCGTTTTCGTCGATGCTATCAGCGTAGTCTGCACGTAAAGTACCAGCTAGTGCTTCAGCAGGGTTAGTAGCACCCATGATTTCACGGTTTTTAAGAACAGCGTTTTCGCCTTCAAGAACGGTAACCATTACTGGACCAGATGTCATGAAAGATACTAAAGCACCGAAGAAAGGACGCTCGCTGTGCTCTGCGTAGAAACCTTCAGCTTTCTCTTTTGAAAGGTGAACCATTTTAGCTGCAACGATTTTAAGACCCGCAGTTTCGAAACGGTTGTAGATTGCGCCGATGTGGTTTTTTGCTACTGCATCAGGTTTTACGATTGAGAAAGTACGCTCTAAAGCCATCTTTATGCTCCAATAATTTTTAAATAAAAGTGTGAATATTTACGGGCGCGAATTATACGCGTTTTAATTGAAAAAACCTAATTTTATTAAAAACCAGTTTGGTTGCAGTTTTATGATCTTGATCAAAAGCACATTGTTTGGCGCATTTATAATGCCGCGCTTGTAAATTAATTAATCATGCAACCGATGTGTACTCGGTTAGCTGTATGGAGCGCATATGCCAGCTGTTTCTTCTGTAACTTCTTTTATTCCCGAACTGTTATGCCCTGCAGGGAGTTTAAAAAACATGCGCTACGCCTTTGCATATGGAGCTGATGCTGTGTATGCAGGTCAGCCTCGCTACAGTTTGCGGGTACGTAATAATGAGTTTGATTTAGAGACATTACAAATAGGGATTAATGAAGCCCATGCGCAAAATAAAAAGTTTTATGTGGTCTCTAATATTGCTCCGCATAACGCAAAGGTTAAATCGTATTTACGTTATATAGAACCTGTGATTGCTATGGGACCCGATGCGCTGATTATGTCAGATCCTGGGCTCATTATGCTGGTACGCGAAAAGTGGCCAGCCATGCCTATTCACCTATCGGTGCAAGCAAATGCAGTTAATTATGCAAGTGTTCAGTTTTGGGCAAAACAAGGTATTGAGCGGGTTATTTTATCGCGCGAGCTATCACTTGAAGAAATAACCGAAATACGCACACTCTGCCCTGACACCGAGCTAGAAGTATTTGTGCATGGTGCATTGTGTATGGCGTATTCGGGGCGTTGTTTACTTTCGGGTTATATAAATAAGCGCGACCCAAACCAAGGTACCTGCACGAATGCCTGCCGCTGGAATTACGATGTAAAACCAGGCGTTGAAAACGAAACGGGTGAGATGGTGCATAAAATTGATCCGAACCAAGTTATTCCTACTCTTAGTGAAGGTACGTCAAGTAGCGAAGTATTTATGTTAGAGGAACAAGGTCGCCCTGGTGAGTATATGCCTGCATTTGAGGATGAACATGGTACGTATATTATGAATTCAAAAGATTTACGCGCCGTACAATACGTAGAGCAGTTAACAAAAATGGGTGTACATAGTTTAAAAATAGAAGGGCGGACAAAATCGTTTTATTACGTAGCGCGCACCGCGCAAGTATACCGTAAAGCCATAGATGATGCGGCATCGGGTAAACCATTCGATACTCACTTATTTAAAACACTTGAGAACTTAGCGCATAGAGGCTACACCGAAGGCTTTTTAAAGCGCCATGCCCACCAAGATTATCAAAACTATGAATACGGTCACTCTGTATCAACTAAGCAGCAATTTGTTGGGGAAGTAATAGGGCGCCATGCTGATGGTTTAGTTGAAATAGACGTAAAAAATAAATTTTGCACAGGCCACTCACTTGAACTGATGACACCACAAGGGAACATTATTTTTGAACTTGAATACATGCAAAACAAAAAGGGCGAAAGTATTAGTGATGCAAAAGGCTCTGGGTATCACGTTAAAATTCGATTAGATACACGCATTAATTTAGAGCACGCAATATTAATGCGCAATTTAGATGAGCACCAAGATACCCGCAACCCCTATAAAAAAGTAGCAAGTGAGTAAGCGCTAGCATGGCTCTGCTTATAAATAACAAGTGCATTAACTGCGATGTATGTGTAGATGAGTGCCCCAACAGCGCGATTTTTATGGGAGAAGAAATCTACCAAATAGACCCAGATAAGTGCACTGAATGTGTGGGGCATTACGATAAACCAACGTGTGTCATAGTGTGCCCCATTAATTGCATTAAAAGCGATCCTTTAAATAGGGAGTCACTTGAGCAGCTCGCACAAAAGTATGTAAACCTAGTTGAAAGTGAAGGCTGAACACATAAAAAGGAACATATGCTTACAAATTTAGCAAAAAATTAGCTTAAACTACTTATTAATTATCGCGTTATCATTAATACCTCCTATACTGGAAGTAACTTGATTTAGTGTTTTTTGGTAGGGAAATTAATGTTTTTTTCAAAAGGTAAGCAAAACGAAATAGCCGCTTTAAAAGCTCAGTTGTACCCTTTAGAGCAAGTGTGGGATGGGCTTTACAAAGAAATGCTGGTACTTAATGTACTTTATGATGGGCGAATTTCGCATGCTAACGATAACTTTTTAAACGCATTAGGTTATAACGAAGATAATTTAACAAATAATCAGCTAGGCGATTTTATTGCTGAACAGTCGCGGTTATCACCTGAATACGAAGAGCTTGAAAAAGCATTCCAAAAAGAAGGCCACTGGAGTGGGGCTATTGAATTTGTTCGCCAAGATGGCAATGCAGAGTGGCTAAGATTAATTGTGCACCCTGTGGTGGGTGAGCAAAATCAGTTATTGTATTTTTCGGTGTTTGGCACCGTACTTACTAAAACCATTACAACCTCTCGTGAACAAAGCGACACAATAAAAGCGATTTATCGCTCTATGGCTGTGATTGAGTTTGATTTACAGGGGCATGTATTAACGGCAAACGATCAGTTTTTGTCAGCCATGGGGTACAATGAATCAGAAATAATTGGCCAGCATCACCGGGTATTCTGTCAAACCGAAGAAGCTAATTCGGCTGAATACCAACAGTTTTGGAGCAAGCTTAGGCAAGGCCAATTTATTGCCGACAGGTTTAAACGCATAGATAAATATGGCAATGTAATTTGGTTAGAAGCCACCTACAACCCTATTTCGAATGATGCGGATCAGCTTTATAAGGTAATGAAATTTGCCACCGTAATTACTGAGCAAGTAAACCGTGAAATTGCTATTTCGCAAGCAGCCGAAATAGCCTATGGCACCTCTACAGAAACAGATAAAACCGCAGAGCGTGGTAGCTGCGTATTACAAGAAACCGTATCTGTTATGAACGAGCTGGCTGTAAATATGGAGCAAGCAGCTAACGAAATTTCGGCGCTGGATCAACAATCACAACAAATAGCCAGCATAGTGCAAAGCATAAGTAGTATTGCCGAGCAAACCAACTTACTTGCACTCAATGCTGCAATAGAGGCTGCGCGTGCAGGAGAGCAAGGGCGCGGGTTTGCCGTGGTTGCTGATGAAGTAAGGCATTTAGCGTCAAGAACATCAAAAGCAACAGAAGAAATTGTGGAAGTGGTACAGCGTAATCAGTCACAAACCCAAAGTACGGTAGCGGTTATTGAGCAAGGCAAAGAAAAAGCAGAGCAAGGTTTAGCGCTTTCTAAAGAGTCGGGCGAGGTTATGGCAGAAATTCAAGATGGAGCCCAAAAAGTGGTTAATGCAGTAGGCCAATTTACCAGCCAATTAAACTCTAATAACTGATTGAGTAAATACGTTAAAACAACAAGCATAAAATAAAACCGCGAAAGCGGTTTTCTGCTTTAACAAGAATGCGTACCGGCACATATTAAGTAATTTGAACTGTGGGTAATAAACCTATCTCTGGCTAGAGAAAATAAATTTTACTATCACTGTAATTTAATTTGTTAGTAAGTCTCTTAACCGGAGTTTAGGTGAAGTAAAGCGGTGGGTAATAATTTTATAACAAGGGGTTATTTTCACCTTAGCTAGCATTAAATAGCTTAAAAACGGGCGCATAAACCCTAATAAGTTTAAATAGTGAGTTGCGAGTCATTTTTTAACCACAGTTGAGACTAAGTTAAGTCAAGCGTTAACAATACATTAAGTTTCGCCATGTAAACTTTGCAGCAATTTGCCATTACGTACTGCAATACGCTAATGGATCACTGATTTGCTTAGCCTAAGCAATGTAAATGGAATAGCTGTAAAAAATGATTAATTGCCTACGTCATTATCCTTTATCTAAAGTATATAAATCTTTATTTTGCGCATCACTTATTACCTCAAGCCCATTTAGCTTAGCTGATGATGCTGCCTCACAAAACGCTAAAACACTGCTTAAAAAAAATATGGAAGTAATTGAGGTACGGGGTATACGCTCAAGCATGGCTGAGAACTTAGATGTTAAGCGTATGTCTGGCTCTGTGGTGGATGCAATTACTGCCGAAGATATTGGCAAATTTCCTGATAAAAATGTAGCGGATTCGTTGCAGCGTGTCCCCGGCGTTGTTATTGAACGCGATGGCGGAGAAGGGGCATCGGTGAGTATTCGTGGTTTATCATCTGAGCTCACATTTACTCAGCTTAATGGCAATTTTATAGCCTCATCACCTGGGGAGCCTTCACGCTCGTTCGATTACACTTTACTGCCATCTGCCATGATAGAGAGCGTAGAAGTGTATAAATCGCCAGAAGCGCGTTTAGATGAAGGCGGCGTGGGCGGCACAGTATTAATGCATAGCCGCAAGCCTTTAAGCATGGAGGCAAACTCAGGTGTATTTAACGTTGAATCTACTTACGCCGATGTGACAAAAGAGTATGAGCCGCAATTTAGTGGCTTATATTCGTGGAAAAATGACGACGACACCTTTGGCGTATTGGTGGGTTATACCTATCAAGAGCGTACTAATCGCACTTTAACAGGCAGCACCGATGCAAATGTATGGCGTTACACGGGTGGCGGTCAACCTACTGATATTAATGGTAATGCCGTTGATAACAATAACGGGTGGGATACGATAAGTGATGCCAGCGGTAATCGTTATGATGGCGTGTGGTTTCCGCAAGTTGTACGTGGCTCAGTGCTTAATGAAAAACGTGAGCGTGAAGGTATTCAATTTAGTACACAATGGCGCCCAACTAATCGCTTAGAGCTAGGGTTTAACTACTTTGGTTTTACACTCGGACAAGACAGAACCGAATCAGTCATTGATATTCCTGAGTGGTCACTTAATCCTGATTTTTTAACCGCAGTAAACCTAGACGAAACAGGCACCATTGCAACGGGTATGCAATATAATGCCAGTGCTAGCGGTGTTGAAAACGATATGCAATTTCCGTGGATGCGTGGCAGTTATGTACGAGAAGAGTCTACCTCCGATACTATCGATTTTAATTTAACCTACGAAGGCGATAGCTTTAAAGCCCGCTTTGTTATTGGTAACACTCAATCTGAGGGCGGCCCTGAAGAAAGCTGGGAAGCCGCTTATAAAAGCTCAAACGCCGGTGAAAACGAAACCATTATTCAAAACGCATCGCAAAGCGCAGCGTGGTCTTTAAATGAAAATAATGTATCGCTGAGTATTGACCCCAACACATTAGCTAACTTGCAAAGTGGCTTAGGCGGTGGGCGTGATGCGGGTTCGTCAAATTCAAGCTTTGTGCGCAGCGAACTCGAAGAGGATTATTATCAAGCCGACATCGACTTTTATGTTGATTGGGGATTTTTAAAAACGATTAGAACCGGGGCTAAATATCGCCATGCCAACTTACACCGCGAGACCGGTAATACGTTTTTTTTAGATCCTAACTTTGATATTGCTGCAGGTGAAGCGAGTGAGCAAGGTATCACGCAATTTGATAGCTACCAATGGAATGGCGGTATGCCACTTGCCGAGGATGTGTTTATTAATCAAACCAATATAGTTGGCGGGTTTAATATAAACCAAATGCCCAGCATAGATTGGGATAAATACCGAGATTTAGTAACCGACAACTACACGCCTTATACCCGCATAGAAGATAACTTTGTGTACGATATTGAAGAAAAAATATCAGCGTTTTACATTCAAGGCGATTTTGAATTTAGTGAAGTAAGAGGTAATTTAGGTGTGCGCGTAGTACAAACTAAAACCTTAACCTCTTCTACCGATTTATATACTTATCAACTTGATCACACCAATGATGAAACAGGCGAGCCGGTAACTGGCGATGCGCGTTTTGTAGAAGACTATCAGTTGGTTACACAAAAAAACACCGACACACAAATTCTGCCAAGCTTTAACATAGCGTGGGATGCCACCGACGATTTAGTGATTAGGGGCGCTATCGCTAAAGTGATGGCGCGACCAGATTACAGCGATTTAGGCTCGCAGCAGCGTATCACGTTTGTATCAAATGAATGGGCAGAAGACAGAGCCGCATTCAAAGAGCTTGCAGGCTTTAGTGGCAGTGGCGGTAATAAAAATTTAAAACCTTTTGAATCAGTGCAGGCCGACTTATCTATTGAATATTATTACGCCGAGGGCTCTGCATTGGGGTTAGCGCTGTTTCATAAAAAGGTTGATAACTTTGTTGTGCCGCTGGTAATAGATATGCAGCAAGATTTTGAAGGCAAAGAAAATATAGTAGAGAGCGGTTTCATTACCGTTGCGCCATACAGCACAGTGGGTAACGGCACCGATGCGGTATCAAAAGGGGCTGAAGTATTTATTCAACATGCATTTGCAGGTGGTTTTGGTTTTTATGCTAATTACACCTATAACAAAACCAATAAAGCCGATGTAAGTGTAAATGGTGAAGAATTTGGCCAATCGCCATTAATTGGAAGCGCTAAATACCAGTACAACACCTCTGCTTATTACGAAGGCGAGTACTTTACTCTTCGCGCGTCGTACAATAAACGCGGCGAAACAGTACTTGGCTTAAACAGCGGTTTAAATGTATACCAAGATCCTTACGAGCAAGTTGATGTAAATGCCGCCATTAATATATCTGATGGCTTAAGTTTAACAGCCTCTGTTATTAATTTAACTAAATCGGAAACTGTTACGCGTTTAGGTAATGATAGCGATGCGCGTTTATTAAGTTCAAGTTACTCAGGTAGGCGCTACTACGCGGGTATAAATTATAGTTTTTAAATAAAAGCCCACTATACGTTTTTAGCACACTAACCTTGTTAATGAATAGCATGACCATTATGATGAAATTATTATAAAAGGATGAAGAAAATAAATTAATGAGTTACCAACCGTTGATAGATGATTCTGCTTCGCTAATCGAATTTACGCGTGTGTATTTAGCGCTTTTTTATACGTTTGTGGCGGGGTTTTACACCGTTAGAATTATTTATAAAAATCGTTCAACGCCCTCGGGTGTTATTTTTCCTGGCGCTAAGTTTTGTACTAGCTGGTGGAATCATATGGCGTTTAAGTTTTTTAGAGCTGCTATATGGTTTGTGTGTGTGCTGCGTGTGTTTGTGCCTGCCACTGATAACTACTTAGGTATGTTTTATACCTTAAATGGGTGGCCGGGTGTTATGTTTGGCAATATTATGCTCACGGCGGGCTTTGTGCTCAGTATGGTTGTTCATTTTCATATGGCGTCACTTTGGCGCTCGGGTATAGACCCAAATGGGCCTCAAACACTTAAAACTACCGGGTTATATAGTTTTTCGCGCAACCCTATGTATGTTGGTGTGGCAACTGCTCAGTTGGGGTTCTTTTTAGCATTACCAAGCTTATTTAGCTTAATTTGCCTTGCTGTGGGCTTATATGCGCTTTATAAACAAATAGCCGTTGAAGAAGCGCATTTAGTAACGCGTTTTAATGATGACTACCTAAAATATAAGCAAACTGTACCGCGCTGGTTGTAGGTTATTCAACGGTTGCTTTTATTTGCAAATGGCTATTTATAAAATCTTGCTTTGAAAGCGGTTTAGAATATAAGTAGCCTTGAATGTAATCACAGCCCAACGCGATTAATTGTGCTTGTTGGGTTGGTGTTTCTACCCCTTCGGCGACCACTTCTACCCCTAAGTTATGCGCCATGGTAATTATGGCTTTAATTAGCGCTATACTGCTGCTATTGGCTTCAATATTTTGTATAAACGATTGATCTATTTTAAGTATATCAATGTCTAACTGCTGCAAGTACGCAAGCGATGAGTACCCAACACCAAAATCATCAATGGCAATGTCTATATCAAGCGCATTAAGGCGTTTTAAATGGTGCTGAATCGCGTTATCTGGGTCCATTAAGCTGTTTTCAGTTATCTCAATTAATATAGTATGAGGTGGCAAATTATAAAGTTTGCACGCCTCTACCCATTGGGTAACCCAAATACCGTCGCGATCAATTTCTAAAGGCGAGGTATTTACACTAATTTGCACCGGTGTATAGCTTAGCTTATTAAACTGTACCGCATCGCGAACAGCTTGCGATTTAACCCATTCGCCTAGCTCTTTTATCAAGCCATTTTGCTCTGCTATATCGATAAATTCAACAGGGCCAATAATGCCTCGCTCTGGGTGGTTCCAACGGATCAGCGCTTCTGCTTTTTTTAGCGTACGTGAATGGGGGTCCCATATTGGCTGATAGTAAAGTTCAAATTGGTTGTTATTTAAGCCAATGCGTATTTCTTCTATAAGGCGGCGCTTTTCAATCGCCAGTTCTTCCATTTCGTATGAGAAAAACTCAAACCTGTTTCGCCCCTTACTTTTTGACAAATACATCGCTTGGTCGGCTCGTTTAACTAAGGCTTCGACCGATATGCCGTCATGCGGAAAAAACGCCACGCCTATACTCGCGGTTACCTGCACATGTTCGTTTTTTATGGTTATTGTTCGGGTCAGGCTTTTCATTACATCGTGTGCAATGTGCGAAACCGCTGTTGTATCGCTTATTCCTTTTAGTATTAGGGTAAACTCATCACCGCCTAAGCGCGCCACTATGTCTTGCTGTTTTAAGCAGCGGCGAAGTCGCTTAGCCACTTCGTGAAGTAATAAATCACCAAAGTCGTGGCCTAAGCTATCATTTACTTCTTTAAAGCCGTCTAAATCAATAAATACCAAAGAAAATGGTTGTTCAGGTGTGCTTACAAGCTGTTGCAGGTGCTCATAAAAATAACGGCGGTTAGGTAGGTCGGTTAAGCCATCTTGATAGGCATATTGATGCAGCTGAACATTGGCATTTTCGAGCTCTTTTGTTCTTCGTTTTACTTGGTTTTCTAGCAGGTTATCGCGCTGTTCTATAGTTTGCAGCATGGTATTAAAACAGCTTGTTAGCTTACCCACTTCGTCCTTTGAAAGCTCTTTTGCACGTAAGCTATAGTCGTTAGATGAGGTAATTTGCTCTGCTGTTTGTGCTAAATATAAAATGGGGTTTAAAAAACGTTTTCTGAGCATTAGCGATACAAGCAAACTTAAAATAAAGCTAAAAATCATTAATACAATAATAAACCGGCCATAAAAAGCGGCTCTGTCGTTTAGGTCACTGTCGTCTGCGCGCACAATCAGCGTACCGTAGCGTTGAGCGTCAATTGTTAATGGTGTTTTTACTTCGATTGTATGCGGGGCTGAGCTTTCTTGGCTGTATTTAGGCGACGTTACGCTTGCAAGTTGTTGGCTAAAATTGTTTATCACTTCTACCGATACAATATCGGAGCGCATTAATAGCGGCTCAATCAGCTCTTTTATTGCGGCGGTGTCGTAAAATATTAAAGCAGTACTAATATTGGGGGCTAATATTTGCGAGAGTGATTTTAGGCTTTGTGTTTGTTCTTGTTTTGCGGTTTTTAGCTCATACGCGCTAAAAACAGCAGTAACGGTAGCGGTAGAAATAAGCGCAACGCTCATTAAAATAAACAGCAGTTTTTTACTCATTGAGTTGAGTGAGAAGTAGTTTTTCATTATTTACCCCTCAACAACACGTGCTAGGCGCAGCACTTTTGAGCTCATAGTAATGCCTGCTTTTTTAAGCTTGCTTGGGGCAACTTCAAAGCGCACCTTACTACTTGAAAGAAAAAATCGAATATGTCCTTGTGCGGCTATAAAGCCATCGGTTTCGCCAACTATCATTGTATTTTTTAAATTAAGCGCGGGGTGGGCATCTAACCACATGTTATAGGTATTATCGGTAATAAATACTATATCACAGCCCTCAAGTGCAGTTGCCTCAAGGGGAGTTAGTTTATTTCGTAAGTGGCGTTTATGTACTTTTCTGTTTTCTAGGGCGGCATTTGCTATTGCTATAAATTGGCTGTCGGGGCTACAAATTAAAAAATCGGAGCCGTTTTCGGGTGCAGATTGCCATTGCCCTAAGCGGGCAAAGTTATATAAAAAGCCTGCTTTAAGCACATATTCTTTTTGCACCGCAAACGCGCTTGAGCTTGTACAAAGCGCAAGGCAAAAAAATAGGTAAAGCAATCGATTTAAAGGCTTAAGCATTGGCTCTCTTAAAATGTTGCACTAACAGAAAACGTGACACACTCGTCTATGTAATTAGGAACCGTAAATGTTTCGCGAGTATTGGCGTATTCTATGTGTGAGCCTGCAAATAAATTTTTGCCTGATACTGCTGTGGCCCAGTTATTGTTTATTTTCCAGTTCCATGTAAGGTCTACAGCGGTGTAGTTATCTGTATTGTAAGTGCTTGAATTTTCTGCTCTTAGCGTGGAAAAAATAGAATGCTGCTCACTTAATTGGTAATTCAGTTTAGTAAATAATTGTCTGTTTACTGAGTCGTAGCCAATAGTAGGGCGCGTTGCATTAGGTAAGTCGTAATCTATTTTTGTATAGCTGTAGCCAACTTCGCTGCTTAAGTTGTCCATTAGTTGCATCGAGAACAATAAATCACCGCCGGTTGTGGTGGTTTCACCTACCGAAACAAAGTCGTAATCTAAGCTTGTTGTTTGAAGCGCCGCAAATGCTTGTGACACTTCCCCGGCTAAATAAAAGTTTAATGCAGGTATAAATTGTTCTACATGAGGGTTTAAGCTAATTACGGCCACATCATCCGCTTGCGTATTAAATGCAGAAACATCTAAAGACCACTCCGCCTTTGATATACGGTAGCCTAGCTCGTACGAGATATAATTTTCGGCTTTTACGTTATCGTTACCATTTAAAAATGTAGCTATATGGTATTGATCTATTTCAGCAATACCCGACTGCATGCCAATTACGTCTGAGATTTTTTGGCCATTTACTCTAAAGTTATCGTTAAATTCAATTAATGTAGGAATACGCACACTACGTGAAATTGAGCCCCATGCTAGGTGTTCGCTATTTGGCTGATAGGTAAAGCGGGCAAGGGGTTGGTTTTCCCAACCGGTTAAATCGTTATGCTCTATTTTTGTGCCTACAATGAGGTTTAACGTATCTGGAATAACACTGTATTGCGCTTGCAGCATGGCACCGTATTGATGAAGGTCTTCTAGGTCTTTATCGCTATTAATAAAAATGCTGTCTTGAAAAGAAATATCATTAAATCGATAATTAAGCCCCCAATCTACCTGGAGTGCTCCGGTAATAAAGTTCATTTGATAATCAACGTCAATCGATTCAAAATCTTCATTTATATAGGGTTGTTCACCATGTTGTTTAAGCCACGACATTTGCAGCATTTGGTTTGCATTATCTGAAAGGCGATGCTCAATACGGGTCATTAATCGCGTATCACGCCTATCTGCAATAGTTGGAAACTGCTGACTGCGGTTAGACGCATCTACTACCCCAGTAAGGTTTTGGCCGTGCTCTGTGTGGGTATGATCCCCTTGCAGGAGGATTGACCACTCATCACTTGGCGTAAAATCAGCTCTAAAG
>NZ_DCYU01000086.1:0-15111 GCF_002331165.1 Pseudoalteromonas sp. UBA2102 | reverse complement strand
TAACAAATGTTGCATCCAATCGATCAGCTAAGCCGTATTTAAACTATCTGCTTATTTTAGATAGTAAATACATAGGGATTTTAGCGATGAAGAGATTAGCTTTACTTACACTGAGCACGTTATATAGCATTAGCACCTACGCTAATATAGAGACCCTTACTGTTTATGGGCATAGAGATGGTTTAATTGGCGAGTCTATCAGTGCCTCAAGCGGTATTATTGGTCAAGGAGAAATACAGCAGCGCCCCATGCTCAGAAGCGCCGAAATGTTAGAGCTTATTCCAGGCATGGCGGTTACACAACACAGTGGCTCGGGTAAGGCTAATCAATACTTTATTAGAGGCTTTAATTTAGATCATGGCACCGACTTTGCCACCAGCATTGAGGGCATGCCCATAAATATGCGAAGCCATGGACACGGGCAAGGTTATACCGATCTTAATTTTATTATTCCAGAAGCTATTTCAACTATTAATTACCAAAAAGGATCATACAGCGCTACACAAGGGGACTTTTCAAGTGCGGGGAGTGCGCAATTTAATTTAGCTAATAACTTAAAGCACAAGCAAATAGAGCTAAGCATTGGTGAAGATAACTATAAACGTGCAGTAGTGCTTAGTGCAGTTGATGTATCTAATGCCAAGTTAATAGCAGCAGCTGAGTGGCAAGGCTACGATGGCCCATGGGATGATATAAACGAAAACGTAAATAAAAAAAATGCCCTACTTCGTTATGTTGGCAAAGCTTTAAATGGAGATTTATCTATTACAGCAATGGCTTACGACAACACATGGCAATCAGCCGATCAAATTCCACAGCGCGCAGTGTCACAAAATATAACGTCACCCTTAGGGTCGCTTGATACCACCCTTGGGGGGAGCTCGAGTCGCTATAGCCTATCAAGTGTTTGGCAAGGCAAGCATATAAAAACCAGTATTTATGCCATAAATTACGATTTAACGCTGTTTTCTAACTTTAGCTATTTTTTAAACGACCCTATAAATGGCGATCAGTTTAACCAACAAGATAGCCGCACTATTTATGGTGGTGAGCTAAGTTATCAATTTGACTCCCTTACTGCGGGTTTAAATATGCAGCACACTGCAGGGCTTGAGGTTCGCCATGACGATATAGACAAGGTAGGACTTTATAACACTAAAGCGCGAGAGAGACTCAATACAATAAGACAAGATGCCATAAGACAAACAAGCTATTCGAGTTATTGGCAAACAAAAATACTTTTCACACCTAAATTAGAGGCCACTGCAGGCGTGCGGTACGATTATTTTGATACCGATGTTAGCAGTATTACACGGGTAAACTCGGGCAAAGAAAACGATGACTTGGTAAGCTTTAAAGGCAGTTTAAATTATAAACTTACCGATTTGTTAGTCGCTTATGCAAACTGGGGGCAGTCTTTTCATTCAAACGATGCCCGCGGCACTACCATTAATATTGACCCTGTTAGCCAACAAAATGCCGAAAAAGTAGATTTACTGGTAAAAAGTGAAGGTGCTGAACTAGGCCTGCGTTTTGCCGATGATCAAAACGTTAATTTATCCGCCGCTTTATGGTGGCTTACACTCGACTCAGAGCTTTTATTTGTAGGTGATGCGGGTAATACAGAGCCCAGTGATGCATCAAAACGTTATGGTCTAGAGCTAAGTGCGTATTATTGGATTAATGAACGCTTTAGCCTAGACATGGAAGCCTCGTTTACTCATTCAAGATTAAATATAAACTCTGACAAGAACTATATAGAAGGCGCAGTACCTGTTGTTGCAAGTGCAGGTTTAAATTGGCATATAAGTCAAATGTGGCAATCATCATTTAGAGTACGCCACATAGGTAAACGGATGCTTTCTGACTCTGGTGATATTCAATCTGAACCATTAACGGTAGTTAATAGTGCTATTAGCTATAAACAAACTCACTGGAAAGTCGATTTTGAACTACTGAATTTATTTGATAGTACCGATCACGATATAGATTACTACTACGCTTCGCGCTTACCGGGCGAGCCTGCACAAGGTGTAGAAGATAACCACTTTCATCCTATTGAGCCTCGCACAGCCCGCTTATCAATTAGCTTATTATTTTAATCGAGAGAAATGCTGTATATAAAAACAGTATACATATAAAAGCGCACCTTAATACATTTTTTAAGGTGCATTTCGCTGAGATGGCGCTGTTTTAAAACTTTTTAACATAGCGTGGGGATCTACGTTTTTACTATGTTGGCTGCTCGCCTGTGCCCACCACATCAGTTGGCTAAAAGTACGCGAATAATAATTAAACCACGATTTTTCTTCTTCACCCACTTGCATTGAACCATCGCTATTTAGCACCTCTTGCGCCTTTGGTACATGAACCATTGCAGAGACTGGTAAACACCCAAGTTCTGATAAAAAGGTACGTAAACTAATTGCCGCACGTAATCCTCCCCATTGCCCTGCCGAATAGGTGACAATAGCGCTTGGCTTATACGAGAACAACGAGCTGCCAAAATGGTTTAGCAAATCAGCTAATGCCGGGCTCATACTATGATTGTACTCTGGGCTTACCATTATATAGCCATCTGCTTGGGTAATTTTATCTGCTAAGGCTGTTAAATGTGCTGGAGCTTGGCTTTTTGCATAGGCAAAATGAGGTTTAAATACATCTTCTGAAGGAAAGTCGAGCGCGTCTATAAGTTCAAACTCGTGCTCGCTGTAGCGCTCGTTTAAACAATTGAGGCATGACTCAGCCACTCGCTCTCCTAATCGTGCTGGCTTAGGGGGTGTGCTATCTCTAACGGTGCCTAAAAAAACTAAAAATTTCATAAAAGCCTCCTTAATTGAGTGTTGTACCCACTATACCTTAAACCTAAAACATATTAAAAATGCGAGGCTTTTATTTGTTTGCACAATTTTTAGCACTCTAAACAAAAATTAATAAGGGTGGCACCCATCACTTACGCTTTAACGCTAACGCCTAACCTCCACTTAATTAAATTGATAACTAACACCAAACCCTGCCCAAAATAAGGAGCGTAAATGTTCATCACCGCTATAGTGTGCAGCATCTTTGTTTATTGCAACGCTGTAACTGGCATAGCCAGATAGCATGACATTATTTAATAGTTGATAAGATAAATTAGCAGCAAGTTTTACGTTATTAAGGCCATTGTGGCCATCGCTTACATAACCACTATTAAAACCCGCCGCAGTTTGCAGCTCCAATCGCATTAAATCACTAAATGCATACTCTTTTGTAATTGCCAGCTCTATAAAGGAGCCACTGAGCGATAACGAGTGATAGATACTCGCCATTGCATGTATATCCCAATCATATGCATAGCTTATATCGAGGCTAAGCTCATTATCATGGGAATTTACTCCTTCCTCGCGTGCTTTTATATGGTTGTAACCTGCATACAAAGTTAGGTGTTCTGCAAGCTCAGTTGAATAAATAGCATTTAAATTTAGCTCATCGTAGTCATTATCAGTGCTTGTTGCTAACCAGGGAATAAACGTAAAGTCATTGTAATTTATTTCGCCCGCAATAGAGATTAAAGCGCTACCGAGCAAGTTATCGCGCCCTTCTGTCACATAATGGCTTTCCCATAAAGGATGAATATGAAAATTTAATTTTTCATTTTCGTGGTCAGGGTGTGCAACGCTTTTTATATTCCCGCCTACACCTACCTCAAGCTCGTGTAGCGATTCATTCGCAGCGCTTTTACTCGTACCTAAAGCCAGCGACATAATGCAGATCAAGTGAAAGATTTTTAAATTAGTTTTCATTAAAAGGTCCAAAACCAAAAAGTTGCGCATAATAGTGCTATATAACGAAGCCCAGCAATAAAAAGATGCCTTTTTAAACAATTTATTTAAAAAGTGGCTCACATCATTAAAAAACTAAGTAACTTGCTCATTTTACAATCTATAAGGTAGGATAAAAATGAGAAACCAACAACGCACATGGCTGATTTATAAATATAACTCGCGCATATTGTGCATTTAACTAGCAGGTAATCGTTTGGCTCTTTAAATCTATATATAAGTTGGTATCCTACGCGGCTTTTTGATAGTCATATTAAAATAATTACTCAGAGTTTAAGGTTAATTAGCCAAGGTGGGGCTCTCGCTGCATGGCACGTAAAGTGGCAGCAATCTAGGTTCAACGTAATAAAACGTTGTTCTAAATTTAAAAGCAAATATTAAGGTAACAGTATGCGATTTGGCCCAGGATTACTTGTAACAGCCGCATTTATTGGCCCCGGAACAATCACAACGGCAAGTGTTGCCGGTGCAAACTTTGGGTTTGCATTAATTTGGACATTACTTTTTTCGGTTATTGCCACTATTTTGTTGCAGTCTATGGCTGCTCGATTAGGAGTAGCAACAGGGCAAGATTTAGCACAAGCGTTACGTGCACACATTAAAACCCCTTATCTTAAAGCGCTTGCTAGTTTTTTAGTAATAAGTGCTATTGGTGTAGGTAGCGCTGCATATGAAGCCGGAAACCTCAGTGGTGCAAGTATGGGGCTAGTTGGTATTTTCCCAGGGGTAAGTGCACAAATATGGACGCCGTTAATTGCTGTATGTAGCGCTATTCTTTTATACAGTGGTAAGCACAAAGTGGTAGAAAATGCATTAATACTGCTGGTTATCCTTATGAGCCTAGTATTTATATCTACCCTAATTATGGCTGCGCCACCAATGGCTAAAGTACTCGCTGGGTTTATACCTACAATGCCAAGTGGCTCAATTACAACGGTATTGGCCCTCATTGGCACAACCATTGTTCCGTATAACTTATTTTTGCACTCTGGTGTTTTGGCAGCGCAAGATCATTCTAAAAGTGATAAAGACACTGTTATTAAACAAACTAACTTAGATACAGGTTTATCAATTACGCTAGGTGGGGTGATCACCCTTGCCATTTTATCAACCGCGTCTGTTGCGTTTTATGGCACCGATGCCGGTAAAATTAGTGCAGCAAATATGGCTGTGCAACTTGAGCCATTACTTGGCGAAGCAGCGCATTACTTTTTTGCTATTGGTTTATTTGCCGCAGGATTAACCAGCGCAATAACAGCCCCATTAGCAGGCGCGTATGCGGTATGTGGCATGCTTGGTTGGTCAAGCGAAATGAGTAACACCCGTTTTAAAACAGTCGCCATTACTATTTTAGCTTTTGGTGCATTTGTGGCCTCACTGGGGCTTGACCCTGTTGCGGTAATTATATTTGCACAGGCTGCAAATGGATTACTACTGCCCATAATTACCGCATATTTGGTGTGGTTAGTGAATCAAAAATCAGTCATGGGAAAATACACCAACTCAACACTTTTAAATGTAGTTATATTACCCGTGCTACTACTCATTTTTTCGTTAAGTTGTTACAAACTATCAGGGTTAATTTTTTAAAACCAATTAACGTTTAACCATGGGCATGCCCATGGTTGAACATACAACCTGCGCTGCCTTGGCTGCTTTCAACTTGAATGGTGGCGTGTTCAATGTCAAAGTGGTCATGTAAATGGTGCTGTACTTCAATTAAAAAGTCGTTATTTAATGCGTTGTTGTCCGTTACTAAGTGAACAATAAGCGCAGACTCTGTGGTACTTAGTGGCCACACATGTAGCCCATGCACACCTGTTACATGCTCAATGCTTAAAAAATACTGCTTTAGTTTTTCTATACTAATATTTTTGGGTACGGCGTCTGTGGCGTAATTAAGCGAGTCTTTAAATAATCCCCACGTGCCAATAAACACAATCACGACAATACTCAAACTTACAACAGGGTCTACCCACTGCCAGTTTTTAAATAAAATAACAATGCCGGCAATTACCACACCTAAAGACACCGCTGCATCAGCCGCCATATGTAAAAAAGCACCTCTAATATTTAAATCGTGCTTTTGCCCTTGCACAAACAACAACGCAGTTAATGTGTTAATTACCACACCAATAAGCGAAACCACTATAACCGTCATGCCTGTAACCGGCTGAGGGTTTTCAAAACGTTCTATAGCATGCCAAGCTATGCTAGCAAGGGCAGCCATAAGTAAAACAGAGCTCATTAAAGACGCTAACACCGTTGATTTTTTATAGCCAAAGGTGCGCTTGTCGGTAGCGGCTTTACTTGCCAAAACATTTGCCCCCCACGCAAGTAATAAGCTAACCACGTCGCTTAGGTTATGCCCTGCGTCGGCTAAAAGCGCGAGGGAGTTGGCAAAAAAACCGTACCCTGCTTCTATCACGACAAATATAAGATTGAGTAAAACGCCTATAGCAAACGCGCGATTATAGTGACTAATATGATGGCTGTGATCGTGACTCATGTTGCTCCTTACATAGTAAATAACTTGATTAACCTGAGCTGTAGAAATCTATTTTTAGCGCTCACTGTTTTTAATTTATAAGGTTAATGAGGTATGTGTTCGGAAAAGTTTAAGTGTACCTAATAAATAAAACAGCCCATAAATACTGCATACAATTGAGCTTACAATCCAAAATACAATGGAGTTGTGATGAATAAACTGACTGGTTGTTACAAAAGGAGCGATTAATCCTGCTATCCCCCTTAGTAAATAAACGCCTGTTATTAATACTAAAGCCGTTTTTAATAAAGGCAGCTTTAAAATAACGCCCGCGCCAGAGAGCGCATACATGCCCCATATAGCAAGTATGGCTGATATAATTAAAGTAACAAAGGTAGGATACGTACTCCCCTGCTCAGCCAACTGCGCCATGTGTTTACCAGCACCAAAAAAGCGATACCAATCAGGGCCGCCAAAAATACAGGCAATATGTAAAAGTGACGCTATAAAACTTAAAACCCCCGCTATAACCAATAGCTTATTAAACTTCATATACTTATAAACCTAAGTTATTGGCTAATGTAAGCAACAAAACCAATTAACGCTGCGTAAAAACTAAAACCAAGTAAACATATTAGGTAAACGTTTTTAGCTTTATTTGCCTTAAAGCTCACATAATCTTTAATGTCAGCTTTAAACTTACCAAAGGTGAATACGTTTAAAATTGCACAGCCGGTAGAGTACAGAATAAACCCTAAAATGGTTTCTATCATTAGCCACATAACAATATCTAAAGCAATGCTCATAACACTCATCCATTAAGTAATGTAAAAACAGCGTATCAAATCTATAGTTGATTATCAGCGTATTTATAGCGTTAAGGTGTAACAATAAATTTCGTAAGTCCTATTAATTGCCCCGACTCAGTTACCACTTTTACTTGCCACTTACCTTTAGCATCATGTGGAAAATTTACTTTATGAGTCCATGCTCTGTAGCCTTGTTTTCGCCCGCCATTAATATTGAGCGTAATTCTGTCGACCTCTTTTTTATTGTGTATCCATACATGAAATATTTTTTCGTTTAGACCCCTTGGCGCTTTTACTGCGGTCCATGTGTATAATCCTTCATGATGAAGTGTATATAAATCAAGAGTATCAATACTACCTAGTGGTTTTTTATGCTCAACATCTACTTTGTGTGCCAAGGTAATATCGGTTAAACGCAGGGCTGCTGGCGGTACAAAGCTGCGAAGCTGCCAAACCCCGGCGCTTATTGCGCATAAAATTAAAACTAAAATAGGAAAACGCCACCAGCGCGCATCAGGCATTAAGTTTGTTAAGCTAGGTAAAGTAATAAGCACTGAGGTTACAAGCGCAATTGCTAAGCTTTGGCTCGTAGTTAGGTTTAATAAAATAGGTAACGTAACAAGCAACACCACAAATAATGCAAAGTTATGAAATACTGTAAACAGTGTGCGGTTTTTAGCTAACTTTTTATAGTAAAATGGATCTATTACCGATATGAAGGCACATATAATAATCAGCGATGTAAAGAGTGCTTGTGGGTGATCCCACTGGGTAACCGCTAAAAAAAACGGTAACGCAAAAAATAGGCTTTCTTGTTGCACCATTTGCAGTGCAAAGCGCATTACATTAGGAGATACGGCGACCCCAAAGCGCTCTTGTACTTTATCGCGTAGCCAATTGTCGATGATCAACCAAAACCAGCTCACCAGTAAAACAATGGCAATAACCTGCGAGAACGACTCTTTTCTATCGACCATTACATAGCTTGCAACACCTGAGCAAAACGCCAATACAGCCAATAGCCCTGGTCGCTTTTGCATTGCAACTATAAATTGAGTAATGAGATTTTTTAGTTTGTTCATTTATTTTAGTGTCCGTACATAATGTACTTTATTATTATCAAGTTAGTTAAGTCAGTGTAACTAAGCCTAGATGAACAACACATAGATGCCTGCAGGTATAATTGTTAGTTGTTGCATTAAAAACCACTCCCTTTTAACCGCTTTTTTAATTAATAAGTGCCTATAATTCGCCGAAAAACTACAGTAATTTTTAAAACTGTAACTTTAAGCGTTAATTAAAATAAGGGTTACAGCCGTGCCTGAATTTTATTAATGCTTAACGTGAATTTAGCACAACAAACACATCTAGACGTCTAAACACCTATAAATTATACGCTGCACTATTTTTTTACATGCCTAAACACAGGTTTATATTCTCTCAGTAACACATTTAATTTATATAAATGAATCAAACTCATGTTTTATGTGAAATTAAACCGTTTTTATTAAAGCACCAATCAACGTATAAATTATCCATCGGCCAGCGCTTATAAGCATTAAGCCTGTTTATTATAAAACCACCCTTTGAGCACGCTAAAGGCTCAGGTTTTAAATATACAATATGGATAGAGTCACCATGAGTAAAAACATTACATTTAATATTAAAAGTCAGCGCCTTGATGAAAACTACCAACCCGCTGAAAACACCCGTATTACCACTAATTTTGCAAACTTAGCACGAGGCGAACACCGCCAACAAAACTTAAGAAAAGCGCTAAATATGATCAACAACCGCTTTAACACCCTTGCTAATTGGGATAACCCAACCGCTGAGCGCTACAGTGTAGAGCTTGAGATTATTTCTGTAGATATTGGTTTAGATGAAAACAGCCAAAGCTTTCCTTCTATAGAAATATTAAAAACGAATATTATTGATACCAAAACAGACAAGCGCATAGAAGGTATTGTTGGTAATAACTTTTCATCGTACGTTCGCGACTACGACTTTAGCGTGTTACTTCAGCAACATAATAAAAATAAACCACAATTTAGTATTCCCGATAATTTTGGTGAGCTGCATGGTAAGTTATTTCAATCGTTTGTAAGCTCAAACACCTATAAGCAACACTTTAAAAAGCCACCGGTTATATGCCTCAGTGTGTCAGATAACAAAACCTATCATCGCACTGCCAACCAGCACCCTATTTTAGGTATTGAATACCAACCAAACGAATCTTCGTTAACAGAGCAATACTTTAAAAAAATGGGCCTACAGGTGCGTTACTTTATGCCTGCAAATAGTGCCGCACCTTTTGCCTTGTTTTTCTTTGGTGACTTACTAAACGATTACACCAACCTTGAGCTAATAAGCACCATTAGCACAATGGAAACCTTTCAAAAAATTTATCGCCCAGAAATTTATAACGCCAATGCCAAAGCGGGTAACGCCTTTAAGCCTAATTTAAAAAATGCCGACCACTCACTCACGCAAATTATTTACGACAGAGATGAGCGCAGTAAATTAGCCGCAGAACAAGGCAAGTTTGCTGAAGAGCATTTTATAAAACCGTATAAATCAGTGCTTGAGCAATTTACATCAGCAAACGTCTAACCTTATTTTAATAAAGGGTCACTCTTATTATGAAAACATTATTACCTACATCTACAGCTGGCAGTCTACCAAAGCCCTTATGGCTTGCAGAGCCAGAAACCCTTTGGTCGCCGTGGAAGCTTCAAAACAACGAACTTATTGAAGGCAAAAAAGACGCCCTGCGCATTGCACTTCACTCACAACAACTCGCTGGTATTGACATAGTGAGCGATGGCGAGCAAACACGTCAGCATTTTGTAACTACATTTATAGAGCACCTAAACGGTGTTGATTTTGAAAAACGAAAAACCGTAAAAATACGCGACCGTTACGATGCAAGTGTTCCAAGCGTAGTGGGCCCTGTTAGCCGCCAAAAACCTGTATTTGTAGAAGACGCTAAGTTTTTGCGCTCGCAAACTAACCAACCTATAAAGTGGGCACTACCCGGCCCAATGACCATGATAGATACTCTTTATGACGACCACTACAAAAGCCGCGAAAAATTAGCCTGGGAATTTGCCAAAATACTCAACCAAGAGGCCAAAGAGCTAGAAGCCGCAGGCGTAGATATTATCCAATTTGATGAGCCCGCGTTTAATGTATTTTTTGATGAAGTAAACGATTGGGGCATTGCCTGTTTAGAACGCGCAATTGAAGGGTTAAAATGCGAAACTGCTGTGCATATCTGTTATGGCTACGGCATTAAAGCTAACACCGATTGGAAAAAAACACTTGGCAATGAATGGCGCCAGTACGAAGAAGCTTTTCCTAAATTACAGCAATCAAATATTGATATTATCTCACTTGAGTGTCACAACTCACACGTACCTATGGACTTACTTGAACTAATTCGCGGTAAAAAAGTAATGGTAGGCGCTATTGATGTTGCCACCAATGAAATAGAAACACCTGAAGAAGTAGCCGCTACTTTAGGCAAAGCCCTACAGTTTGTAGATGCCGACAAACTCTACCCCTGCACAAACTGCGGCATGGCCCCGCTTTCGCGCGAAGTTGCGAACGCTAAGCTTAATGCATTGAGTAAAGGCGCGGAAATAGTAAGAAAAGAGCTATTAGTGCAGTAAAGCTTGCTTTAAAAACTAGCTATGTAATTAAAACCTGCGCACTTTTTTTAAAATTAAGTGCGCTAATACGTATAGCTACAAAGGGGCTTGCAAGCTCAAGCGTATGTTTAGCAAAGTTGATTCAGGGTGCTAATTAGCTTTACTAAACTAAATTAAAATTTGTATGTAAAATATTATCATTGCAACAGTAATAAACGTAAGAAGTCCAATAACCACAGTCCGCTCAGGAATAGAATGAACTATCAGTGATGGCATTTTTTTAAAAACAGGAAAAGTTGGAAAAAAGAAAACTGAATGCTTTTCAAAATTTTTATATTTATCCCACACCTTTGAGAAAAAAAGCTTTATACCTGAGAGATACATCAATACAAAGGTAGAAGCCCCAAGCACTTCTACCATGGCCATAAGTTCAATACTTACCACTATTTCTGGCCCAGCTAACAGCATGACTAAGATTAACGCCAAAGCGTGCCAAACCCCCTTTGACATCGCTATTTTTATCCTATCAAACACCAAATTTTCCTTGTAAAGCTAACGAGCAGTGACGTAGCTGCATAATTGCGAAGAGCCGCTGCGTTACTGTCCCAGTGAACGTGTTTAGCGTTTTGTTATATGCCGTTTTTTCTACGTCCATCTTCATAAAGAACAAAACAGTCTGCACTAATTTTACGAGACTGTTTTTGTACTTCGCACTCTAGTAAAGCTCTTTTGTTGGCGAGTTCTTGATTCGGATATCCATACCCATAGCCACTTACCCATGCGCCGTCTTTTTCCACGGCAACTGCATAAGCTTTCTGATTCCTATAATTTAGATATCTTTTTATATCACTATCCATTTCCGTTTTTGTAGCTTCTGGAATTGATTTTGTAGCGCAAGAACAAAGAACAACTATTGATAATGGTATTAGAAAAAGCTTCATTGTTTAAAACTCCTTTTTAGGCATATGATGAGCCTGTAGATTAACTCGTTATTAAATTTTTTTTATTGATTAACAAACCATAGCTGAGTTCCTATTTTGGTTCAATTGATTACTGTATTTTTACGCAGAAGATTGAAGTGTTTGATATTGTTTTAATTGGCGTTTTTAAGGGATTACGGGTGTTTGAGTGGCTTTTATTTAGGGTGAAAGGGGGTAATCTCCCCAAAAGAAGTCAAATGTAGAATTCTCTCTTATTGTAAATACAGGAGAAAATTATGAAAAAAACACATTTTACTGACAGCCAAATCCTTGCCATTTTAAAACAAGCAGAAAACGGCGTGCCTATTCCTGAGCTGTGCCGCGAACATGGCATGGGCAATTCAACCTTTTATTAATGGCGCGCTAAATATGGCGGTATGGATGCGTCTTTAATGACACGAATTAAAGAACTTGAAGATGAAAATCGTCGTTTAAAGAAAATGTATGCTGAAGAGCGGTTAAAATCTGATGTTATTCAAGAGACAATGGCAAAAAAGTGGTGAAGGCTTCTGAGTAAATTATTAAATCTGAAAATTATTAAATTTGACACCCACTTTATTAAATCTGACACCCACTACCTAGATTCTAATTGGAAGTGCACCACCTAATTCATTATAGACTTCATTTGGTGTTTTAAATCCTAAACATTTTCTAGGGCGATTATTTAGTTGCTCCTCTACCTTTTTTAATTGCTGATGGCTTACTTTGCTAATGCCGCGCTTTTTGCGGCGAACTTAGGCAACTTGTTAGTGAGCATCTTTAATTGGCCAGATGAACTTACGAGCCACGAAAAACACTACAACGCCTATTACTGCAGCGGCAGTTCCGCCGAAAAGTTGTGCGACCGGCCACATAGAAGCACCACCACCTTGGTAAGGCACAAAATACTCTGTATATAACAGTGAACCTAATAGGCCCAACCAAGGCACTGCACCTGCAACAAAAATTGCTAATTTGTGCCTCATATACTTGGCGACCAACAAACCAACTAAACTCGATAAAGTTATTAAAATATACCAAATATTCATGTTAAGCCTCCTGCTCACTAACGCCCTAATAATGGGCAAAAAATTGTTGGCTAAAATGTTGAGGAACGAAAACAGCCAACTGTTTTTTGTCCTTATTAATTAGCTTGTTAGCAAGCTATTTAACCACAAGTTTAACGGATTTACCTACATTAAGTCTGTGTGATACCAGAAATATATCTAATGTTAAATTTAATGGCTCTATCTTTGATTTTTGAGGCTCTAGCCAAGGGAATACCAATTTCATTACTCCATTATCTATACGTCCAGTCATGGGCGTATCCGGAAATATTAAATCAGGTTGTTTTCCTTCGGTGAGTCTAACGTAAACACCAAAATCTGAAATTTTATATGAACTGCTTTCTGGAAGAGATACGCTTAACTCTATAATTCCGAAATCAGAACAAGCTGAACTTCGGTTGCCTGATCCCCGAGACAAACTACTTAATTCCACTACTGGCTCTGGCACTAGCTCCCAAAAGTAACCGTTTTCGGGTTGTTCAAGGGTAACCGCATTCCAACTATCGGGAATTGGGGTAAACATTCTCCAACCAGCAATTGAACAGGAAAGACTGTTGAATGAGACCAGATTACAAAGTAGTAAAAATAATAGTGAGTATTTCACCGAGCTTTCCTTGCTTGCTAACGCCCGCCTAACACGCAATGTGTTGGCATAGCTTTTTGCGTTGTTTGCCAAAAACATGATAACGTAACATTGTCGGAGTTTAGGCGCTTGTTATATAACCTTACTTTGTTTTATTTCTTGTTTCCATTAACGTGATACGAGCATTAACTTTTTTAATCGCATGAGCAACATAATAATAAAGAACAAAAAATGCTGATATACCTGTTATTAAAGCGGCTGGTATAGGAGGAATAGTTAGAGTAAGGATGAGCGCGATTGTGGAAATTGCAATGACAATAAGCCATGTGTGGGTTGCACTGAAAAGTTTTCGATTTTGTTGCTCGATAATTTTTATACTTTGATCTATATCCATAAACACAAACTCCTTGGGGTATATAACGCCCCACTAAGAGGCGAGTAATTGTTGGCTAAAATGTGTAGCGAAGCGGAGCCGAGCCAACGGTTACGAGTCCTGCTTTAGTGGCTTGTTAGCAATACATTGCACACGTTTCAAATAACCACTTTTAGTCAAAACCTGTGAGCCTGTTGGATAACTATTAATGAGTAAATCTCCGTTATCTAGCAACCAAGATGACTTAGGCATACCAACTAAACTATATAATTTCTCGATTTCAAAGTTTGAGTTTATTAAATGAATATCGCCGTAATTCCATGACATATGGGCTAAACCAGATGTAACCACTAAACCGAATGGCATTTCATAAATGTCTTCGACATTCATTTCTTTAATTAGGGTAACTTTATCGTTTTCATCAATTAAAATTAGTTCCCCACCAAACTCTCCATTATTACTGCCCGTTATTATCTTATCACCTAAGATAATGATGATTTCTGGTTGTATAATTTGATGCTCAATAGCAATATCATTTTCTGAGTTTGGAGAACGACGAGGAAAAGATTTTTTGTATTTTCCCGTTGTTCTATCAACTAATTTAAATACCCACTGCCTTTGTGATGAATCGGTCTTCCCTAATTCGTCAAAAAATTCTTTTACTCCAGTTTCCGATATCTCTCGCTCCGTGCTTCCCTTAAATTCAGTTTTATTCGGATATTTTGAAGCGTCATATGAACCACACCTCATATCTTCGAATACATTCGCAGAAGCAGAAAATGAACACAAAAGTAAAATGAATAGCAAAATTTGCAACGGACTCTCCTTGTATTGCTAACGCCCAACTTAGGGGCAATAACACGTAGGCTAAAATGGGAGCGAAGCGACTGAGCCTACGTGTTATTGTCCCAGTGAGCGCTAGCGAACGACTAAAGTTGTTTGTTAGGGTTACTTTGCCAATTGAAAAATGAATGTAAACGCAACGGCAAGAATAATCCATAGCATCAATTTAGCTAAAAACTGTGATTTCGTATTCTGATTCCGTTTTTCCACTCTTTCCTTAAGTTGTGGGAAAAGTTCTGGGATGGCAAGTTCACCGTTAATATACGCTTTCGTTTCAAAACTTTTAGCCGAAATTTCGACATCAATTTCTACTTTATTGCCATCAAGCTCAAAAGGAACTACATCGCGTGTTTTAAGAGTTCTTCTTTTAAGTGATAGCTTATTATCATGATAATATTTTTCACTACCTAAAGCTGTGAACTCAACTTTAAATGGCTTCCCATTCACATCAAATGTTGCTTCCATTTTCCACCGTAACCCTAACTTTTCAATAACGGGCGCAGGCATGTGGG
>NZ_DCYU01000023.1:47022-54547 GCF_002331165.1 Pseudoalteromonas sp. UBA2102 | reverse complement strand
AACGAGCATTGGCACGAGCCACAGCGCCAGTTTTTAATGTATAGCTTGTTAGATAAGCAAAATAAATACGCCTTATTAATCATTTTAAATGCGAGTAAAAAAACAGTTTTTTGTAAGTTACCCCCATCGCCTATCGCGGCGCAATGGGACATGGTTTTATCAAGTGTACATAACGCATCGGTGAGTAGTAAAGAGGATGCAATAGTCGAAATTTCAGCACAAAGCAGCTGGGTTTTTAGTGCAAATTTAGAGGACGATGGTCATGTCTAAGCAAGACGAAAATGTGTGTGTGGTAAAAGGGTGGCAAGAAGGCCCTGTAATTGATGAAAGCACTTTAAAAGATGATTTAACTCGGCACTTTTATTACAGTTTAGGGCGTGACAAAGTGGGTGAGTCGCAACTGTATTTATATCATGCGCTTGCGCTGACAATCAGAGATCGGCTGGTTGCACGTTGCAGAGAAACCAAACAACAAATCAAGCAAGAAAAACGCCGTAAAACAGCTTACCTATCGCTAGAGTTTTTAATGGGTAGAGCACTTGGTAATGCAATTTTAAATCTCGACTTAGACGAGCAAGTCTCCAATGCACTGCAAGAGTATTGCACCACAATTGAAACCGTAGCCCAGGCAGAGCACGATGCAGGGCTAGGTAATGGTGGCCTTGGGCGTTTAGCTGCCTGCTTTTTAGATAGTTGTGCAAGCCTTGCGCTTCCCGTGGTTGGTTACGGTATTCGCTACGAATACGGTATGTTTAACCAATCATTAAAAAATGGCCACCAAGTTGAGCAACCCGATAACTGGCTTCGTGAGGGGCACCCGTGGGAGCTTGCCGCGCCTGAGCAATCACAACGAGTGAAGTTTTTTGGGCACGTACAAAGTTATACCGATAAACATGGGCGCGAACACCGTCAATGGGTTGGTTGTCACGACGTATTAGCTGTGCCATATGATGTGCCTATTCCTGGTTATAAAAACGACATTGTTAATACGCTAAGGCTATGGAAATCAGAAGCGACCGACGAATTTAACTTAACCGAGTTTAATGCGGGTAGTTATTCAGAAGCGGTAGCGCAAAAAAACCTAGCAGAACAAATCACAATGGTGCTTTACCCAAATGACAGCAGTGAAAATGGTAAAGAGCTTAGATTGCGCCAACAGTACTTTTTATCATCAGCGAGTATTCAAGATATCGTATCGCAATGGGTTGAACAATACGGCGAAGACTTTAGTGACTTTGCTGCACATCATGTATTTCAATTAAACGATACGCACCCAAGTATTGCCGTGGCAGAGTTAATGCGCATTTTAGTTGATGACTACGAGCTTGATTGGGATAACGCGTGGGAAATTACAACCAGCACAATGGCTTACACTAACCACACGCTATTGCCAGAGGCATTAGAAAAATGGTCAGTGCCGCTTTTTGCGAAACTATTGCCGCGAATTTTAGAAATTATTTATGAAATAAACGCCCGCTTTTTAGCGCAAGTGGCACAGCATTGGCCAGGCGATGCAAGTAAACAGCGCGCGCTTTCGTTAATTGAAGAAGGCGACGTGCCGCAAATACGCATGGCTTATTTAGCGATTGTGGGTAGCTATTCGGTAAATGGTGTGGCCGCACTACATACCCAACTTTTAAAAGAAGGGCTATTTAAAACCTTTTACGAGCTTTGGCCTAACAAGTTTAATAATAAAACCAACGGGGTTACCCCAAGGCGTTGGTTAGCACACTGCAACCCGGCCTTAAGTCATTTAATTACAGAAAAAATTGGCTCAAAATGGGTTAGCGATTTTGCAGATATAAGCCAATTACGCCGCTACTTCGACGACACTGCGTTTCATCAGCAATGGCAAAATGTTAAACGCGAAAATAAACAACGTCTCGTCGATTTAGTGAAAGAGCGCTGTGGTGTTGATTTTGATGTAGAGATGATGTTTGACGTACAAGTTAAACGTATTCACGAATACAAACGCCAGTTATTAAATGTACTTCATGTTATTCATTTATATGACCGTATACGCCGAGGCGATACCACAAACTTAGTACCACGTTGTGTGCTACTAGGGGGTAAAGCCGCCCCTGGTTATTACATGGCTAAAAAAATAATTAAGCTAATTAATAACGTAGCTGAGGTTATTAATAAAGACCCACTTGCAGCGCCTTATTTACGAGTTGCGTTTTTGCCAAATTATAATGTGACCGCCATGGAAACTATTTGCCCTGCAACCGATTTATCAGAGCAAGTATCGACCGCAGGTAAAGAAGCATCAGGCACTGGTAACATGAAGTTTATGATGAATGGTGCGCTTACTATTGGCACGTTAGATGGGGCGAATATTGAAATTAGAGACGCTGTTGGCGCTGATAACTTCTTTTTGTTTGGTGCGCAGGCTCATCAAATTGATGATATTAAATCACGATATAACCCTTCACATTTAATAGAGCAAAACAGCGACCTAAGCCATGTAATGCAGTTACTCGAAAGCGGGCAATTTAACCTGTTTGAGCCTAATTTATTTGACGACATTATTAATGCTATTAAAAGCCCTCACGATCCGTGGTTGGTTGCACATGACTTTGAAAGCTATGTGGCAGCGCAAAAGCAGGTAGAGGCTGCGTATCAAGACCAAACGCATTGGACGCAAATGAGTATTTTAAATACGGCCGCAAGCGGCATATTTTCAAGCGATAGAACCATAAGCCAATACAGTGAAGATATTTGGCACCTAACCCCCCTAACTATTAGTGAAACAGACTTACACGCAACTACGAGCCATGCCACTAAGAGCACAGACTAAACGGAGAGAGTATTATGCCTAGTTATGCAAATCGTTACATAAGTAGCTTAACCCGAGATACGTACGCGTTAATACTGGCTGGTGGACGCGGCTCACGCTTACACGAATTGACAGATTGGCGCGCAAAGCCCGCTGTTTATTTTGGCGGTAAGCACCGTATTATCGATTTTCCATTATCAAATTGTATCAATTCGGGTGTGAGGCGTGTAGGCATAGCCACACAATATAAATCGCACTCTTTGATTCGCCATGTTAATCGCGCCTGGGGCCATTTTAAAAAGGAGCTGGGGGAGTCGGTTGAAATTTTACCCGCATCTCAGCGTAATGGTGATGAGTGGTATTGTGGGACTGCCGATGCGGTTTTTCAAAACATGGATATTATTCGCCACGAACTGCCAAAATATGTGATGATTTTGTCAGGCGATCACGTTTATCGAATGGATTACGGCGCTTTATTAGCCGAGCATGTGCAAAAAGGCGCCGACATGACAGTATGTTGCCTTGAAGTACCTGTTGAAGAGGCTGCAGATACCTTTGGGGTAATGACCGTTGATGAAAAAAATCGGGTATGTCGCTTTGATGAAAAGCCTTCGATCCCCAGCTCTGTCCCTGGTAAGCCAGGTACCTGCTTAGCCTCTATGGGCAACTATGTGTTTAATACTGAGTTTTTATTTGAGCAGCTAAAAAAAGATGCTGAAAATGAAGGTTCTGGCCGCGACTTTGGGCACGATATTATTCCGGCAATTATAGAAGAGCACAGTGTGTATGCGTTTCCGTTTAGAGATCCCATGCAAGAAGGGCAACCTTATTGGCGCGATGTAGGAACGTTAGACTCGTTTTGGGAAGCCAATATGGAATTGGTAATGCCCGAGCCACAGCTAGATTTATACGATCCAACCTGGCCGATTTGGACCTATCAAGAGCAGTTGCCACCGGCTAAGTTTATTTTTGATGATGAAGATAGACGCGGTATGGCGGTAGACTCAACGGTATCAGGAGGGTGTATTGTATCGGGCTCAGTGGTTAGAAAATCACTGCTGTTTTCAAACGTGCACGTGCGTTCATTTTGCGAAATAGAGCAATCAGTAATTTTACCCGGAGCTCTCATTAATCGTCATTGTAAAATTAAGCGAGCCATAATTGATCGAAGCTGTGAAATACCCGCAGGGCTTGAAATTGGCTACGATAGAAAAGCCGATGAAGAAAATGGCTTTAGGGTATCTAAAAAAGGCATCGTATTAGTCACCCGTGATATGCTCACGGAACTTGCTAAAAAGCTTGAACGTCAAGCACACGAAAATAAAAAGTTCGCTTAAAATCGGATGCGAATAACAAAGGTTAAGGAAGTAGTAAATAAATGCATGTATTAATGGTTGCCGCAGAAAACGATGCTTTACCAAACGCTAAAGTGGGCGGGGTAGCAGATGTAGTCAGAGATGCCCCAAAAGCACTGGCAGCACAAGGCGTGAGCGTAGATGTTGTTATTCCTGATTATGGGTTTGAGCAATTGCAACGTGAATATATAGGTGATGTCACTGTTATATTTAGAGCGCAGCCACAGGTATTATCTTTATTTAAAATAAGTGATGACAACACACACATTAATCAATTTGTTATTTCGCACCCACTGTTTAGCCAATCGGGTTCGGTGTATTGCAATGACGAACCCGGGCGACCTTTTGCTACTGATGCAACAAAATATGCATTATTTAGTGCCGCTCTATGTGAAGCGCTGCTACAGGGTTTAATAACGCGCCCTCAAGCACTGCATTTACACGATTGGCATAGCGCGTGTGTCACCGTATTATTAAAATTTGATAAACGCTACGATACCCTCGCTAATTTACATATTGCCTATACAGTTCATAATTTAGCACTGCAAGGGATCAGGCCTTTTAAACACGACGACTCGAGTTTGGAGGCTTGGTTTCCGTCGTTAGGTTATAACGGGCAACATTTGTGCGATCCTCGTTACCCACACTGTTTTAACCCTATGCGCAGTGCTATAAATTTGGCAGATAAAGTTCATTTAGTCTCACCTACTTACAGTACTGAGGTACTAAAGCCGAGTAATTATCAGCAAGGTTTTTTTGGTGGAGAAGGCTTAGAGCTTGATTTACAAAATCAATCGGCTCAAGGCAAGGTGGTGGGAATATTAAATGGCTGTGAATACCCTGAGCAAAACCCTAAGCAAGTTACTTTATCGCTCTTGTATGAGCGTATTGAACATACTTTATTTAACTGGATGGCAAAACATGAGCAGCTTGAAACGAGCTACTATGTGGCGCATCAGCGCATGCTGCAGTTTAAAAACACGCCAATAGATGGGCCCCTTGTAACAAGTGTTGGCAGGCTGACCGAGCAAAAGGTGTTATTACTTTGCCAACAATACGGTAATGCATTAGCGCTTGATAAAGTGTGTGAAATAATTAACCGTTTTAACGGTCGTCTTATTATTTTAGGCTCTGGTGACAAAGCCCTTGAAAGCATTTTCACCAAGGCCATGGCACGTAATGCAAACTTATTGTTTTTAAAAGGTTATGGGCAAGGTATTGGCGATAGCCTATATGAGCTTGGGGATTTATTTTTAATGCCAAGCTCGTTCGAGCCATGCGGAATTAGTCAAATGCTTGCTATGCGCGCAGGGCAACCTTGTTTAGTACACAGTGTTGGCGGTTTAAAAGACACCGTAAGCCACAACAACAATGGCTTTGCATTTTCTGGCGGCTCGTTGGATGAGCAAGTTGATGGGTTAATGACATGCTTAACTGAAACCCTTACGCTAAAACAGCAAAATCCTAAGCAATGGAGTAACATTACAGCTAATGCTAAAGGAGCACGTTTTTCGTGGGAAACGGTCGCTGCTGATTATATTTCAAGCATGTATTGCTAAATCATTAAAATTAAACGCAGTAGAAGTGACATTTATACCTATTTACGCTATTAATTACTTAGTTTGAGTATATAAATAAGAAGTAGGTAATGTGTCTGTATTTGTTGCAAGGCAAGCAATATTCAATCGTAAGCAAAATGTAGTTGCTTACGAGCTTTTATTTCGTAATAGTGCTGAAAACTTTTTCCCCGATATAGAAGAAGGTCAAGCAACTGCTCGCCTAATAATGGAAAACCAGCTTAATTTAGGCACACGCCACATCACCTCCGGTAAAACGGCACTGATAAATATAGGCCCTGACTCTTTAAAGCACAATTTATGTGACTTTTTACCCTGCAAAGATGTGGTCATTGAGCTGCTTGAAACCATTGAACCCACCGACGATAACTATCAGCTTTGCAGAGAGCTTTTTCATAAAAACTATAAACTCGCATTAGATGACTTTGTTTATAACGAGCAATGGGAGCGATTTTTAAAGTTTATTAAGCTAGTAAAATTTGATATTGCGCAAACGCCTTTATCAGATATTGCTGAGATTGTAGAAAAACTAAAACAGCATAAAAAAATAAAAATATTAGCAGAAAAAATAGAAACCCAAGCCGATTATCACCAAGCACATAAAATGGGGTTTGATTACTTTCAAGGCTACTTTTTTGCCAAGCCCACAATGCACGAACAGCAAGACATTGATTATAACTATGCGTTAGTTGTGGCTATTTACGCGCAAGTAATGAAACCAAGCCCAGATATAAAGCAAATTAGTGCGTTATTTGAAGCCGATGCGGCCTTGGCTTATAAGCTTATGCGGCTAATTAACAGCGGTGTTTTTCCTATTCAGAGTAAAATATCATCTATTAAGCAGGCGTTAGTGTATTTAGGGCATGAGCGTTTAAAAAAGTTTGTTAGTTTAATTGTTACCGCGCACACCGCGGGTAAAAAGCCAGCAGAGCTAATGCAAGTGTGTGTAGTTAGAGCACGCTTTTGTGAGCTAATAGCAAAGCAGGTGTCTATATCGTTGGCGGGTGAGGCGTTTTTAACCGGCTTGTTTTCGTTACTAGATGCCATACTCGATCAACCTATGAGTTTATTAGTCGAAAAATTACCTTTTCCTGATGATATTAAAGCGGCATTACTAAACGAAAAAAACACCCTATATTATATTTTAAATGTAGTACAAGCGTACGAAACAGGTAGCTGGTGGACATTAGAAAAAGCCGTTATATTACTTAATGTTAAAAGTGATGTGCTGCCAGGGTTATATAATCAAGCCGTAGATTGGGCAGATAATTATAAAAATAATAGTTAAAGGACAGTAACCGCTCATTATGCGAAATTATAATATGGACTTTATTCGCGGCATTGCCGTGCTTTGCTTAGTGTATATGAATGGATATGCGTTTGGCTTAATGGATTATAGCTATATTCCTTTATCTACCCCGCCTTTTAGCGACACCCTTATCCATGCTGTGAGTACTTTTTTTGTTGATGGCCGATTTAGAACGCTGTTTAGCTTACTGTTTGGGGCAGGGCTTTATATTCAGTGGCAAAAAGTTAAATCAACAGCGCCTTTAAAAGCGCGATTGCATTGGCTTATCATTTTTGGTTTGGTACATGGTTTTTTACTTTGGGCTGGCGACATTTTATTTTTGTACGGTGTATCTGGCTGGTTTGTTCTAAAATATTTGCAAAGTAATAATCAACTGCTTGTAAAAAGGGCAGGGGAGTTTCTTTTAATTGGTTGTGTAGCCACGGGGTTGGTGCTCTTTAGTGCGCCAGATGAGCTCGTTTATCGTGACTCAGCGCAGTATATCGATTTATATAGCCCGCATTAC
>NZ_DCYU01000023.1:44501-46635 GCF_002331165.1 Pseudoalteromonas sp. UBA2102 | reverse complement strand
ATCATGATCATGTGGCTGTGCGTAGGGCTAATGCTGATTGGCATATATTTATATAAAAATGAGGTTTTTAGTAAAGGTTTAACCAATCCGCACCTTATTGTTTGTATAGCTGGCGCCTTTATTTTTTCAGGCATGAGGCTTTATGCGTCAAAGTTTACAGGGGGAGCAGGGTTCGCCATACAAGAGTTTATAAATACCTTTGCCGCATTGTTCATGGCTGTATTTTATATTCATCTCATCGTTAAATTTTGTAATAACCGTGCTCATGTGGGCCAGCTTATTCAGCAGGCGGGGCGCTTAGCTTTTACCTTATATATATGCCAAACACTGATGCAGCTGTTGCTTTATAAAGTGTTGTATCCGCAGTGGGTATTAAGTTTTAACCGAATAGACTATTGGATAGTCGCGACTGGCCTGGTTAGCGTGCAGCTATTGTTTACAGCTTTATATTGTCGCTATTATGAGCAAGGGCCGCTGGAATATGTTTGGCGCAGGTTAACTCAAGCAAAAATTGCAAAAATTAATGCGTAAAGGTTTAAATTAGGGGCGAAAAATAATGGCATGTGGTTTACACTAGTCGCCTTTAAAATTAGGACCATTAAGTGCCATGACCGAATTAAAACGTTTAAATAAATTTATTAGTGAAACAGGTTTTTGTTCACGCCGTGAAGCCGATAAATATATTGAGCAAGGTCGTGTAACAGTTAATGGTAATACGCCTGAAATGGGCGTAAAAGTGGCTGATACCGATACTGTTTTAGTAGATGGAAAACCGCTGCGCGAAAAACCAAAACGCGTGTACATTGCGTATAATAAGCCAGTGGGTATTACCTGTACCACCGAGAGTAAAATTCAAAGTAATATTGTCAAAGCCGTTAATTATCCCACCCGTATATTTCCTATCGGCCGTTTAGATAGACCTTCAGAAGGATTGATTTTTTTAACTAACGAAGGCGATATCGTTAATAAAATTTTGCGAGCGGGTAATAACCACGAAAAAGAATACGTGGTGACAGTTGATAAACCACTCAATCGCCAATTTGTGAGCAAAATGGCCAACGGTATTCCTATTTTAGATACCGTTACAAAAAAATGTAAAGTGACACAAACAGCTCCGCAAGAATTCAAAATTGTGCTTACGCAGGGTTTAAACCGCCAAATTCGTCGTATGTGTGAATACCTAGGTTATGAAGTTGTGACCCTTAAACGTACCCGCATTATGAATGTAACGTTAAAGGGCTTAAAAGTAGGCCAGTGGCGACATTTAACCGACGTAGAAATGGCGCAAATTAATGACTCCATTGCCGATTCGGGTAAAACGCAAGAGCATTCGGTTGATACCAATAAGCAAAATGCCAATAACAAAGGCGAGCCTAAAAAGCGTGATTTTCAGGGTGAAAACCCACGCGCCTTTAATAATGAGCGAGGCACTCGCACTCAAAGAAGTAATTCCCCTTTTCAAAAGCGCTCAATCACCTATGTAGGTAAAGGGGGCGCTAGCAAAAATACGCAAGGCGATAGCAAAAGCGCAAACAACAAAAAGCCAGCAAACGGTAAAGCGCGTTCATCTGGCACATTAAGTTTAAAAAAATAGCGTGCGCACTTACCATTGTATTTGATGTACAACGTTACCGAGTGGGCTTTTAACGCCCACGATGTTTATTTTCTCATTTTTTAGCCGCTTTAATGCTGGTTTATCTAAATACCACCTAAAAGAGCGCTTTCTGTAAGTTTGTAAATCAAGCACAACCAGTTTTGCGCAGCTGTATTCGTAATCACTCGGACACGCCTCTACAGCCAGTAGCTGGTACTCTTGCTGCCAGCTATTGTCGCTATAATAATACGTCCATAACTTTACTGAAATACAAAAACTAGCCCACAGCCATAAATAAACTAAAACCGGTATAAACAAAATACCCAGCCAGCCCCTAAGCTTCCCATCGTGCTAGGGCCTGTTGACCTTTCAGGATTAAAATTTGTTCAAACTAGGGGCGGTTTAATCGTGGCGTGAGGTTTGTAACCTAGTGGACTAAGTAAAAACTGAGCAACAAAGAGTAAATTGCCCCTAGGCAGAACCCTCCGGGCAGCGCATGTTTGGCATTTATTCCACGTTATCGCCTATTTATGGGGAATA
>NZ_DCYU01000023.1:0-44221 GCF_002331165.1 Pseudoalteromonas sp. UBA2102 | reverse complement strand
TCGCCTATTTATGGGGAATAACCACACTACATAGGCTCTGCCTTGCCTAAATGCCAAACACACTGCTGCAAATTTAACCTCGAAAGATAAACAGGCCCTACATAATCTTTAAAATTTGATTTAAACGTTATGCATGCGTTGTACTTTTTGTAACCGTACATCCCCCCTGCAATACTAATTATTACTGACAAAACAGGAAGCAGCTTATGTGTTAAAAAATCATAAGCGGTATTGGCAATAAAGGGGGGATCGAGATTTTCATCCCAAGCAATAAAAAATAGGGGGGGGAATAGTAAACTAGCGGTAATTATTATTCTAAAAAGTTGTTTTGCTGTCATTTGAGGGGTTATTTATAAAACACAACGCCAATATAAAGTAAAAAAAGCCCTAAATAAATGGCTAATGCAGATACGCTGTTTTTAGAGCGCAGTCGTTTAATTAAATCGTAAGTACCGTCAAACATGCCTGTTATTACCAGTGCAATACCGCCCGTGAAACGGTAGTTGTTTAAATCTACATTGCCATTTTCGTCGGTTATAAAGTGAAAATAGCCAAAGAGAATACAAATACAACCTAGTTTATTATGTCCATCTTTAACCTCGGTTTAAATAATAAAAAACGCAGCTACTGTGAGGTAAGCTGCGTTTTAAACGTGCTGTAAGGCTTTTAAATTACTTTCTAGGCTCGTAGTCTATTCTAAATACAACAGTATAAAGCACAGGTACTACGATAAGCGTAAGTATGGTTGCAAAACCTAAACCAAACATAATAGTTACCGCCATTGACTGGAAGAACACGTCAAACAACAGCGGGATCATACCTAAAATGGTGGTAATAGCCGCCATGGCTACAGGGCGTACACGGCTAACGCCAGATTCAAACACAGCTTGATAAGGCGATTTACCATCGCGAAGCTCAAGATTTATTTGATCGACCAACACTATGCCGTTTTTAATCAGCATCCCGCTTAAACTTAGTAATCCAAGTAGTGCCATAAAGCTAAATGGCGCATTCATTATTAACATGCCCGCACTCACACCAATAATGGCAAGTGGCACTGTAGCCCAAATAACTAAAGGCTGTTTAAGTGAATTGAACAGCAGTAAGGTTACCGCAAACATCGCTAAATAACCCAGCGGTAATGAGCCAAATATAGCGGCTTGTGCATCCGATGACGACTCATACTCGCCGCCCCATTCTAATTTATAGCCACGCGGTAGCTCTATTGCCTCTACGGGTCCGCGCACGCGTGCAAATAACTTAGCGGCAGTTTCATCGCCTAATACGTTGTGATCGGCCATTACCGTTATTGTGCGCTTTCGGTCGCGGCGCATAATTAGGCTGTCTTCCCATTCAACCACAAATTCGTCAACCACTTGCGTTACTGGCACAAATACACCCAATACAGGGCTGTATATTTGTAAATCGTGAACGCTTTCTACATTTAGGCGCTCATTTGCCGGTGAGCGAGCAATAATTGGCAGAAGTTGCGTACCATCGCGGTATACACCCACTTGCTTGCCAGAAAGGCTAGTAAGCAGTACATCATCAAGGTCTGACTTACTAATACCTAAACGGCGCGCTTTTTGTTCGTTAAATTGTGGACGAATCATTTTAGTACGCGCACGCCAGTCATCACGAATATTATAAGCGCCGTCGTCTAGTGCGATAACTTCTTCAGCCTGGGCGGCTAATTGTCTAAGTATTACCGGATCGGGGCCTGTAAAGCGTGCTTCAATTTTAGCATCGGTTGAGGGGCCAATTTCCATAGGCTTAATTTTAAGCTCAGCTGAAAGCGGTGTATTTTGCGAGTATTCACGCACTTTTTGCATTACTACAGCCACCGCCTCGCGGTTTTTTACTCTAATAATGAGCTGCCCGTATGACGAGTACGACTTTTGCGGTGCATAAGTAAGCATAAAGCGTGGAGCACCTTGGCCTGTAGTACTGGTTATTTCTTCAACTAGCTCTTCTTTTTGAAGGTAGTTTTCAAGCTTTTTAATTCCCTCTAGCGTTGCTCTTATGTCGGAGCCTTGTTGCTGCCAGTAATCTACATAAAACATAGGCGTGTTAGAGGCGGGGAAAAACGATTGTTTAACCGCACCAAAACCAACCACAGCCGAGCAAAGGAGCACAACCATAAGCACAAGCGTGGTTTTACGATAATGCATAGATACATCTAAAAGTGCTTTATAGCCGGTAAAAATAAAGCCTTGATATGGGTCGTCATTTTCCTCTTCGCCCTCAGCATTTTTAGCTTTTTTAAACTCATCTTGTTTAAACATTAAATTTGCAAAAAATGGCGTAAGCGTAATGGCGGTGATCCAGCTTAGTAAAAGCGATATAAACAAGACCCAAAATAAGCTACCCGCAAATTCACCGGTCGCATCAGAGCTTAAGCCAATAGGGGCAAACGCAGTAATACCAATAACTGTAGCGCCTAGTAGCGGCCATTTAGTTTGTTCTACAATATTAACCGCAGCTTTTAACTTAGTTTGGCCACGCTTTAAATTTATTAATATGCCTTCGGTTACTACTATAGCGTTATCTACCAGCATACCAAGGGCAATAATAAGCGCACCCAGAGAAATACGTTGCAGGTCTATGGCGAACAACTTCATAAATATAAAGGTGCCTAAAACGGTGAGTAATAAAATACCGCCAATTAAAATACCACTTTTTAACCCCATAAATATAAGCAGTACTACGATTACAATGGCAATCGCCTCTACTAGGCTGACAATAAAGCCATCTACCGATTTTTCTACTTCTTTAGGTTGGTTATACACCGATTCTACATGTATGCCATGTGGGCGTTGGTACTCAAGCTCTGCTAAGTGCTCGTCAATACGTTTACCTACATCTACTACGTTCACGCTATTCATAAACGAGACGCCAATTAAAAGCGCTTGTTCTGAGTTGTAGCGAATAACATTGCTGGGTACTTCTGCGTATTCTCTAAATACTTTGGCTACATCACCTAAGTAAATAAGCTCGCTAGCACCGGGTTTTGATATAAGTAGGGTTTCGAGCTCTTTAACATCTTTAAATTCGCCGGTTGGGTGAAAGCGTATAGACTCATCACCCACTCTAATTTTACCTGCGTTAGAGACTGTATTTTGCGATTGCAGTAAACCAAAAATATGGCTTGGGGCAATTCCGAGCTGCGCTAATTTACGGGTAGACACTTCAACCATTACTTGAGGCTGTTGCTCACCAGCAATGGTCACTTTACTCACACCTTTAACCAGTACGAGTTCACGCTTTAAGTAATCGGTGTAATCTTTAAGTTCATCATAAGAGTAGCCATCGCCGGTAACCGCATACATAACGCCGTATACATCACCAAAGTCATCTAAAATGGTGCTTGGGTAAACGCCACTTGGAAGTGAAGGCGCTAAGTCATTAATTTTACGGCGCATTTCATCCCAAATCTGGCGCAGCTGCTCTTTTCGGTAGGTGCTTTTCATTTCTACCGATATTTGCGACTTTCCATTTGATGAAATAGAGGTCACATAATCTACGTAGGGGAGTTGCTGAATCGCATTTTCGATAGGAAAGGTGACTTCTTCCTCTACTTGTTGTGGCGATGCACCCGGATACATAGTAATAACCATGGCGGTTTTAAGTGTAAACTCTGGGTCTTCTAGTTGGCCTAAATCAAAGTACGACACACTTCCGCCAATTAACAGCAGTAGTGCAAACATCCAGCTAATTACTTTTTTCTCTATGGAGAGTTGCGCAAAGCTCATAATTATAAGCCTCGCTCTTTATTCCATGGACGTACTTTCATGCCCTCATCTAATGAGTGCACGCCAGCAGAGACGACAATTTGGCCTTCTTTAATACCGCTTAACACTTCAATACCGTCGCGGTGTACTTGGCCCACTTTAACGGCTTGTTTATTAACAACGCCGGTTTCTGGGTTATATACCCACACATAGGCGTTATCTGACACGCTTTCTTTAGCTTCAGAAAAAACCGACTCTACCGGTAAAATAGTGTAAGCCACTTGCGAGCTGGTTACTTTTGATAAATCGATAAATACACGGCCCGTCATCCCTGCAAGTAGGTTAAAGTCTTTAGGCACTGGTAGCGAAAAAACAACTTTGTAGGTAAGCGTAGTAGGATCGGCCTGCGTGTCCCACTCTTTTAAATCAAGGGTGTACTCTTTATTATCATAACCGTCAAACACAACGGTAGGGTGGTAGTCACTGCCTTTTTTAATGCGCGCTATTATTTTTTCAGGAACTTGGATTTCCACATCCATTAAATCGCGGGTTTCTAGGCGTAAAATGTTTTGCTTGGCTTGAATGTTTTCAAAGTTTTTAACAAATACTTTGGCTACAGTTCCTGCAAATGGGGCGCGCAGCTCACTGTATTCTAGGTTGGTTTCGGCAATTTTAAAGGCAGACTCTGCCACTTGCATATTGGCCAATGCTTCATCGTACTCTGATTGACTCGCGATTCTTTTTTCAAGTAATTGTTCAATGCGGCTAAGTTGTGATTTAGCAAGCTCATAACGGGCTTTTCTATCATCGTACTGTAACTGAAAGTCTTCTGGGTCAAGCTTTGCTAAAAGTTGTCCTTTTTCAACTTCTTCACCTGCTAATACCGGAAACTCTACCAGTTCACCATTGACTCTAAATGCTAAGTACGAGCCTTGGTTAGCAACCACTTCAGCAGGAAAACTGCGCACATTTGTTTGCGAATCATGTCCTATATTGAATAACTTTACAGGCCTAATGGGCTCTTCTTTTACTTGCTTTTCTGGCTCAGAACAGGCCATTAAGGTAAGTAAAGTCGTAGTAAGTATACATAGACGAAAGAGTTTCATGTCTTCTCCGTGGCAATGATGGGCAAAATAATTAAGTGCAGGATACGCCGCAACCATATAAAATAAAATTCATTAAATTTTAGAAACATAATAAGTTTTATTTATGATCATGTTGAGCGCAGTATGAAGCTGAATCAATTACAAATTTTAGATGCCATTGTACAAAGTGCAAGTTTAAGTGGCGCGGCGCTTAAATTACATAAAACTCAACCTGCGCTTACCTTAGCAATTAAAAACTTAGAGGCAAAAATTGGCTTTGAACTACTTGATAGAAGTAAGTACCGATTACAGTTAACTGAAAAAGGGCGTGTTTTTCATCGTGAAGCACAACAATTATTGCATGCAAATGATGAGCTAGCACAGCTTGCTAAAGAGCTTGCACTGGGTAACGAGCCACAATATCGAATTTGCTACGAGCAAATTTGTCAAAAAGACAGTTATAACGAGATCATAAGTAATACTTTTAGACTATTTAAGCGTACAGAGTTTAATTTAACCAGTGGCAAACGCTTTGTCTCTTTAGAGCAAGTAAATAGTGGGCAAGTGGAGTTAGGCATAGGCCCCTGGTTTGACTTATTTCATGCAACAGGGCACTTAGAAAGCCTACCAATTGGTAAATTAAACATTGGAATTATTGCATCTACTAAAGCGTTTCCTAAGTACATGACCTTTAATGAGCTACAAAATTACCCGTGTTTGGCCATGTTTGAAAGTGACTTAAGCATAGACAGCGACAAGCTTTCTTACTCAAAAGGCTCTGCCTTAATGAAGATTGACGATGTAACCAATTTAAAGTCGTTTTTGCTTGCTGGTGCCGGCTGGGCAATGATGAACATAGACTATTGCGCCCCTGAAATAGAAGCTGGGCTGTTGCAGCAAATACAGATAAACGACAGAGAAGATGAGTTTGGCATAGAAGTACGTGCATTTAGGCGTGATGCAATACACCATGGCCCTGTTGCGCGCTCTATTTGGGAGCAATTTAAAGTACTCAGTGAGGCGTACGTTAATGACCGCTGATATTGATAAAGAAACCCTCATTTACACCATTATTGCAAATATACCTGTAGGTTTTGTAGCAAGTTACGGGCAAGTAGCAACGCTTGCCGGTTATCCGCAAAATTCACGCTTAGTAGGGCGCCTTTTAAAGCAAATGCCAGATGATTCTGTTATACCGTGGCACAGAGTAGTAAATAGCCAAGGTAAAATATCATTCCCTGCAGGCAGTGATAAATACCAAGAGCAGCGCCAAAAGCTATTATTAGAAGGGGTTAGCTTTAAAAACGACAAAGTAAATATGCGCGAGTGTAGATGGCAGTAATGAACGTATTATCGTAAAAGAGCTTTTAAAGGCTGCTTTATTACAAGTATGCGGCTTACTTTTTTGTTTTTAGCTATCGTAAATCTACAACAAATAGGGTTATTCAGCTTCTAGTTTTACCTTTACCACAACCTCCTTATCTAGCTTTGTGAATGAAAAACTTACAATGATAAGCGATATATTTTCTATTTTTTACACAATAAAAATATATACGGCAAAGTAAAAAACACCTCTACACCTACCTATAGCTAAAATGGCATTAAAACAATTAAGCGTCGAGATTTGGCATAGCACTTGAACTACTTATTAGTTGTAAATAGATATTGAGCATACCAAATGCTCGCTCAAGGGCGCGTTTAAAATGGTATCTCATTAGCAAAAAGGTAAAAGCGTAAAAACGTAAGTAATCCTCAAGCCATCTTAAAAGTGACTGATAAATTATTTGAAAAGTATGTTTTTTCACATCGCTAGTGATGAATAATCCAGGTGATGAAGTGTAAATATTTAGTTTTAAGCATGAGGGTTATTAAAACCAAATATTAAGGACTAACAAACTATGACTGACCCAACTTTATTGATTTTGATGTATTTTGTGATCCCTGTTTGGCTTGCTGCTGGTATTGCTGATTGGTTTTGTCATCGACGTAGTAATATTTCTACAACCAGCGGTGCTAAAGAGTCATTTATTCATTTATTAATGTTTGCCGAAGTGGGCATTCCGTTAATCCTCGTTTTAATTTTTGAAGTTAATAGTTTGATTATTGCCATTTGTATTGTGTTGTTTTTTCTGCATGAGCTTACAGCAATGTGGGATGTAACTTATGCAGTAAGTAAGCGAAGGGTAGGGCCGGTAGAGCAACATATACACAGTTTTTTAGAAATGATACCCCTGTTAGCTTTGGTATTAATTATTGCGCGCCATTGGGAGCAATTTACCGCTTTATTTACTCCAGGCGGCTTTCCTCCTGACTTTACGCTACAATTAAAAGCCTCTCCTTTACCAATAACTTACTTGGCAACGGTACTATTTATAGCACTTGCGCTAGAATTTACGCCTTATTTAGAAGAGTTCATTCGCGGTATACGTGCTAAAAAAGATAACACTTAATCTGCTTGGGTTATTTAAGCAGTTAATTTATGCGTGTCTAAATAGGCACGCTCTTGCTCACACTGAGCTAAATAGGCACGCTCTTGCTCACACTGAGCTAAATAGTGCTGTATGAGCACAGGTTTTAGTACCAAGCTAAGGTGCTGTTTAAGGTATTGTTAACCAGAGCCTCACCAATACTTAGTGGGGCTTATTTAGGTATAATTGAAAAAAGGCTAGGTAATAATAGCGGCGTAAATACGCCACTATTATTTTATAAAATCAATAAGCTAAGATTAACTAATATAAGAGAACCAGCATGATTAAGGTAGATGCTGCCCACCTGTCACGCCCATTATTTCAGCGGTAATGTAACTTGACTCTTGCGATGCTAAGTAGACATAGGTGGGTGCTAGTTCAGCAGGCTGACCTGGTCTGCCTAATGGTACGTTATCACCAAATTCAGGCAATTTTTTAGCCGGTTGGCCGCCACTTTGTTGAAGCGGGGTCCAAATTGGCCCTGGAGCAACCCCATTAACCCTAATGCCTTTATCAATCACCATTTTTGCTAAGCTTTTAGTAAAGCTTGTAATTGCGCCTTTAGTCGATGCGTAATCAAGAAGCCCAGCAGAGGGTTGATAGCATTGGATAGAGGTTGTATTAATAATACTAGCGCCCGGTGGCATATGTTTTACCGCCGCCTTTGTTATCCAAAACATAGCAAATACATTTGTTGCATATGTTTGGCAAAATTGCTCGGTAGATAAATCGTCTAACTCTGCAACAAACTGTTGCTTACCCGCATTATTCACTAATATGTCGATTGAGCCTAAGTTTTCAACGCTTTGCGCCACAAGGTCGTTACAAAAACTCTCATCGGAGATATCGCCTGCAATTCCCCAAGCTTTGCTACCGCTGGCTTTTAATATATCGAGTGTTTCTTTCGCATCGGCTTCTTCGCTGGCTAAGTAATTAATAACCACATCGGCACCTTCTCTGGCAAATGCAATGGCAACCGCTCTGCCAATGCCCGAGTCGCCCCCGGTGATCAACGCCTTGCGGCCCTTTAATCTGTCGCTACCTACATAGGTATCTTCGCCGTGATCTGCTTTAGGTTTTAAAATTTCATCTAGGCCTGGGTCTGGTTGATCACTGTCTTTTTCGGTCCGTCCCATTTGGTATTGGCTTCTAGGGTCTTGCATAGTAAATTGGTTAGTTGGCATATCAACGTCTCCTTTAACGTAAAGTTTAAGTTGGATTAACTGCATGTAATCACAAAGAGCCTTATGGCATATAACGCAGCAAAGCGTGTTACCTATCTCTTTGCTTGGGGGAATAGACGTAAAAGTGGGTGTGGTTGTAAAATATTGAGTATAAGTAGCAACTTACTAATCTAGCACTTGCCTCAATTGTAGAGTCAGCTTGGAATGCGCCCACTTTGTATCTCCTTTAACGTATTTGCTTGGCCAAGGTTTTACTGATCATTTATATTGAAGGAGCAATAGATATGCCATAGTGTTACATTTAAAATATGAAGCTATGTCACTTATTTTAATGCATTTATTTTTAAACTAAGAAAAGAGTAAGTGAATAAAATGGGTAAAAAATGGATAAGAGTACCGAAAATGTTACACGCTGTTTATCGAGCTAGTTAATTATGCGAGTAAGGACAGTGATAGGCTTATAGTCAAAGCCGTAAATAACAGCGTCTTAAATTAAGGCGGTGATATCGCTTAAGCTACAACGCGCTTTTATCGCGCTTTTATATAAAGGGTAGCCAAATTATTGCGGTTTATGTGCATAGCGTAAAATTACTAATTACATGCATTAATACACGTAATTAGTAATTGAAATGTAGTGGCACACACACCCAGCTATTACAAAGAGGTGCCAAATTGCGTGGCTAAATTGAGTGCTTTTAGCGCTATAAAATAATGTTCCTAAGCTATAAAAAATGCCACCGGCCAGTAACCAGTACAGTGCTTTTACATCAATATTTAAATAAAGTGGGTATACAATCGCAAGGGCAAACCAGCCCATAAGTAAGTAGGTAGCCAGCGAGACTTTTTTATTACCATTTTTAATCAGCACTTTATAAGCAACGCCACCAAGCGCGACTGCCCAAATAAAACTCAGTGTCCCCCAAGACCACAATCCATTAAGAGATAGCAATAAAAATGGGGTGTACGTACCCGCTATTAATACGTAAATAGCGCAGTGATCGCACTTTTTATAAAACGCGCGTAATTTTGACTGTACACTGGCGTGATAAAGTGTGGATGATAAAAACAATACAAATAAACTAGCCCCATATACAGCGGTGCTAATATAAGCTTTTACGCTGGTGGCTTGTTTAAATAAATCCCACATTACAAACACAGCAAAAAAGATACCCAGTGCATGGCTTAATACATTGAGTTTTTCTTCTTTGCGAGAATAGGGTGCATCTATAGTCATACTAGTCCTACCACTTATTAATTAAACTTGAGTGTACAGGTGTACGCTCAATGTTTCAATGTCAGCATTGATACTGTAAATTAGTCACCGTACTTTTATTGATTTTAAAGGGAATTAATCGGGTATAGTGTGGTCGTATAGTCTCAATTAATTAAGGCACGTTTATCATGAAAAAAGAGCTCAAAGCCGTTTTACTTACTGCCATTGTGTATCCTGGGGCAGGGCATTTTTCGCTTAAAAAGCATTTAATAGGCTGTATTTTTGCAGGTGTATTCACGCTACTTTTGTTTATGACATTAGGTGATATTTTGGCTATAGCGCAATGTAGCGCAAATGAAATTTTAGCAGGTAAAATTCCGATGACGGCTTCAGGCATTTTACAAGCCGCCCGTAATCCATCAGGTGAATGTGCTCAGCTTGGGGAATATAAATATCTTCCTTTAATGGTGGTCATTTGGTTACTAAGTATGGTTGATGCTTATCGGTTAGGTAAAAAAGTTAAACCCGATACGCAAACTAAAAAGTAATGGTAGTCGTTGTTTTAAACTGCAAATAGTGAACTAAAAATATTTACTAATAGTTAGTCAAAAAATTAAAAAGGTTAGTTAAATTAACCAAGCCTGAATACTGCGTTGCTATATGGCTTTTGATATAGTCTTTAAATATCAATGATTTAATTTTTATTTTTCTGTTGGCACAACCCTTGATTATGTTATTGCGTCTAAACAATATACACAACAAGGAATACCATTATGAAACATTCAATTAAAATCGCTATGGCAAGTTTATTAGTATTAGGTTCTTCGCAAGTACATGCGAGTGAAGTGGACCTAGATGTAACTGATATTATAACGCAAAACGTAACAAGCTATATTAATCAAGCAACGGCAGAGCTTGAGCAATCAATTTCGCAGAGCCTTAGTTTTGATGCCCAGGCAGTACTTGAGCAATTTGTAAATCAAGCGCAAGAACAAGCTGACGTTACCACGCAGTCTACAATGCCGGTAACTACGCAAATTAAAGCTAAATAAGTGTAAAAGGATAAGACGATGAGTAACGAATTAGGATTATTTGCACTTATGTTGGCGCCTGTTGTAAGCATGATTAGTGTTTACTATATGGTTCAAGTAATAAAAAGTATGGGAAGTTGGATCAACTTTTAATTTATAGGTAAATAATTCGATTTGAGTAAGCTGATCGACTTAGTAAAAGCGCACGTAAATAAAGGCAGTGTAATTTAAAGAAGTAGACTTTATGAAACGTGCGATTTTCCCATTACCAATATTTGTGTTACCAGAAGGCTATACGCGTTTGCGTATATTTGAGCCTAGGTATTTAAACATGGTAAAAGCCGCACTACAAAATAATGTCGGTTTTGTACTGTGCACCTACCAGCACGACACGCCATTTAATATTAGCGCTCAGGGCTGTTTAGTCGATATTATCGACTTTGATCAAGACCCTAGCAATATGCTACTCATTGATGTGTACGCTGCTAAAAGCGTGCAAATAAATGACGTATACCAAGATGAAAGTGAATTGCGCCATGGCTTATTAAGCGATTGCAATACGCCGTATTGGTACAATGACTCACACAGTGAAATTTCGGCTAATAATCAACGCTTGTCTGATTCTTTGCAGGACATATTTTTAAACAATAAAGAGCTTTCTAGTTTATATAGGCAAACCAAGTTTGATAATTTAGCCTGGGTAGCTGCGCGCTGGCTTGAACTATTACCTATATCTATTGATAAAAAACAGCAACTTGCGTTCGAAAGTAACTTTGCTAACTTACTAAACTTCCTCCATACTGTGATCAACAATGAATTTGCCTAAAATAATGTGATCTGCGTTTAATTGCTTGGCGTATAGATATGTACAAAAGCATACACGGGATTAATTATTATGGTAAGTCAACAACCCTCACCACGTTGTGAACCTAATACAGGTAAATATACTGCCATGCCAGAAACGCCAAGTGCAGAGCTTATGCAAGCTCTGCTTGATGTAGCTACTTCGCGAGACAAAAGAGCGTTTGCTTACTTATTTGAATACTTTTCGCCAAAAATCAAACGCTTTGGAATTAAGCAATTTGGCTCTGAGGCACAAGCAATGGAGCTTGTACAAGAAACATTAACCTCAGTGTGGCGTAAAGCGCATTTGTATCACAGCGATAAAGGGGCTGCGACGACCTGGGTATATACCGTAATGCGTAATGCCTCATTTGATATGCTTCGTAAAATGAAAAGTAATAAAGAAGAAAATATAAGCGAAGATATTTGGCCACTTATTAACGAATCTCAAGATACAACACTTGAATTTAGCGACCACTTGGAAGATCAACAAATTAAACGATACCTAGACAAACTACCAACCGCACAGCGAGAGGTCGTCCGAGGCGTTTATTTCCAAGATATGTCGCAAGAGCAACTTGCTCAACAATTAAATATTCCTGTAGGCACGGTAAAATCACGATTGCGTTTAGCCTTGCAAAAATTACGTAATGAAATGGGAGATCAGCATGATTAAACATCACCCTAGTGAATCTTTACTAGCACAATATTCTTCAGCGCAGTTACCTGCATCGTTAAGCGTTGCGGTATCTATACACGTTGATATGTGCCCGGTTTGCCAAGCAAAAGTGGCAAAACTTGAAGCCGCTAATGCAAAGGATGTATTTAGCGATGCGTCATACGCCCCTGATACATTAAATTTAAGTAATGATTTACAAGCGCCAGATTTTGACGCTGACCTGCTAGATTTGATAACCGCCGATGCTAGCATTGATGAAGTTTACGAAGTTGAGCCGGTAACCGTACAAGTTAACGAGCATAACTACGAATTACCACGCGCCTTAACACGCATTTCGCATGGGCGTTTTACGCAAGTGGGTAAGCTTGCTCGCTCTCGCGTTGCTATTGATGATGGCCCATTGCGCTCAAGCCTTTTACATATTGGCGCAGGGGGCGAAATCCCCGAGCATACTCATACTGGCTTTGAAATAACCTTGCTACTTGATGGTGAGTTTAGTGATGAAGAGGGCAGTTACGTGCCAGGAGACTTCATTTGGCAAGATGGCTCTCATCAGCACACTCCACTTACAAAAGATGGCTGTTTATGCTTTACAGTAGTCAGTAGTGCGCTACATTTTAATAAAGGGCTCAGTAAGTTACTTAATCCTATAGGTAACTTGATTTATTAAGAGAATTTATGCAAACAGACACAATAAAAATAGGTATTAGCGCCTGCTTAGCAGGCGAAAAAGTACGTTTTGATACAGGCCATAAAAAGTCTAACTTTTGTATGGATGAGCTTGGAAAACATGTAGAGTACACGCGTTTTTGCCCAGAGGTAGCCGTAGGGTTACCTATTCCTCGGCCAACCATACGCCAAGTACGTGTGGGCGATACAATAAAAGTATGTCGCCCAGATGGCACTGGCGATGTTGGGCCTAAGCTAACTGAATACGGTAAAAAAGTAGCCACAGAGCAAGCTAAAAACCTAAGTGGTTTTGTTTTTTGTGCGAAAAGCCCAAGCTGCGGTATGGAAAGAATTAAAATTTATAACGAAGCGGGCACCGGCAATACCTCTGAAGGCGTTGGTTTTTTTGCTGAGCAAATAATGAAGCACAATCCATTACTGCCATGTGAAGAAAACGGCCGCTTAAACGACATGCATTTACGCGAAAACTTTGTAATGCGCGTGTACGCCTATAAACAGTGGCAGTTATTAGCTTCTGAGCCGCTCACAGTGCATAAGCTTACCCAGTTTCATTCGCAATATAAGTACTTATTAATGGCTCATAATTATCAAGCTTACCGCGACTTAGGTAATTTACTTGGTACTTATAAAGGTGATGATATTAACGCTTTAGCAGATGAGTACATTCTTGGGTTAATGAACGGCCTTAAAAAGCCTGCATCACGTAGGAATAACTGCAACACGTTAATGCACTTGCAGGGCTACTTTAAAAAAGACTTATCTAAGGTTGAAAAGCAAGAGCTACGCGATGCCATCGATGAATACCGTCAAGGTTTAGTGCCTTTGTACGTACCGCTTACTTTGTTAAAACATCACTTAAAAGTACATCCTAATGAATACCTAGAAAAGCAGGTGTTTTTTAATCCTTACCCTAATGAACTAAAATTACGTTACGGCATATAATGAATACACTTTTTTGGTTTAGGCGCGATTTGCGCCTTTTTTCTAACGAAGCGCTTATTGAAGCGCTAAATAATGGCGCTAAACAGGCCATTTTTTTTATCTGCGAAAAGCAATGGCAACAACACAACGCCGCTCCCATTCAAATAGATTTACTAAAAAGACGCCTCAATTATATACGCGAGCAGCTAGCGCAGTACGCAATAGAGCTGCATATTATTGATGCCCCTTACTTTGACGATTGTGAAAGTGCGCTTTTATCATTTTGTGATAAACATCAGGTAGAACATGTAATTGCCAATAAAGAGTATGAGTTAAATGAAGTAAATCGTGATGCGCAAATACTTGCAAAGTGTGATGATAAAAATATTACTTTTACCCTCTATGAGGGAGATATAATAGCGCCTGTAGGCAGTGTTAAAAACCAAAGTAACGAAATGTACAAAGTGTTTACGCCATTTAAAAAACAGTGGCTTAAACAACACCAAGATACTCACTTTAGCTTATTACCGTGGCCTTTAAAAAAACAGCCGATAAATAACAACGCACAGGCAATTAAAAGTGATGGCAGCTCAGAAAAATGGCCAGTTGATGATGAAAGCTTAGCAACCATTGTTGATAATTTTATTTGCGACAAATTAAGTAGCTACGACGAACAGCGTGATATACCCAGCATTAAAGGCACATCGGGTTTAAGCCCTTATTTAGCTCTGGGTATTATAAGCCCTAAGCAGTTACTGGTTAATATTCAAAACCGCTACCCAGATATTTTAACAACATCTAAAAGTAAAACGTTTACTTGGGTAAACGAGCTTATTTGGCGCGAATTTTATCGTCATTTAATTGCGCAATTTCCTAAGCTTTCTCGTGGTGATAACTTTAACGAAAAGTACAATGGCGTTAAATGGCGTAAAAACGAGGCTGAGTTTAAAGCCTGGTGCGAGGGGAAAACAGGTTACCCACTCGTTGATGCAGCGATGAGACAGTTAGTTCAAACCGGCTGGATGCATAACCGTTTAAGAATGGTAGTTGCCAGCTTTTTGACCAAACATTTATTAATTGATTGGCGTGAAGGCGAGCAGTTTTTTATACAGCACCTTATTGATGGCGATTTAGCCTCTAATAATGGCGGTTGGCAGTGGGCTGCAAGCACTGGCTGTGACGCGCAGCCTTATTTTCGCGTATTTAATCCTATCACTCAAAGTGAGCGCTTTGATCCTAATGGTAAATTTATACGTAAATATTTACCAGAGCTTGAAAAAGTGCCAGATAAACATATTCATTTTCCTCATGCTTATTTAGCGTCAATAGGGGCTGATAATCAATGTTACTGGCCGGCAATCGTAGATCATAAAGCAGCTCGCGAACGTGCAATAGCTGCATTTAAGGGGTGATATGGAAACAGCATTACCGGTAGCAAAATTTGTAGACATATATCAACAACTCGATAAATCAAACCTGCATTTGCTTAATGATATTTACAGCGAGCAAATTAAATTTAAAGACCCAATGCACGAAATACACGGGCTAAGCGAGCTTACCCGATATTTTTCTAATCTATATAGTAATGTTAAGCATTGTCAGTTTGATATTAGTGACACCTACGAGCGTGATGATAAAGCATTTTTGTATTGGACTATGCATTACGCCCACCCAAAACTGGCTTCTGGCAAAACTATATCTGTAGAAGGGCACAGCAAGCTGGTATTTAAAGAGGGTAAAATTATTAGCCACCGCGACTATTTTAATGTAGCTGAAATGCTATACAAGCATATTCCTATTTTGGGTGGCGTTATAAATTACATAGATAAACGAGCAGGGTAGCGATGAATATTTTAATTACAGGTGCAACCTCAGGTATTGGCGAGCAGCTTGCAATAAAGTACGCTCAGCAAGGCAACACGGTAATTGCTTGCGGTAGAAACCTTGAAAAGTTAGCTGAGCTTGAAAAACACACCAATATTAAAGCGTGTCAGTTTGATGCCACAGACCTTAAAGACATAAAGCAAGCAACCCTGGGGTTTAGTGCTTTTGATAAGGTTATTCTTAACGCTGGTAACTGTGAGTATGTAGATGATGCCCGTAACTTTGACAGCGCTTTGTTTGAGCGAGTTATTTCAGTAAACCTGCTGGCAATGGGCTACTGCCTAGAGGCACTATTACCAAAAATTAGTGCGGGCGGACAACTTGTACTTGTTAGCTCAAGCGTTACGTATTTACCTCTGCCACGCTCTGAGGCTTATGGCGCATCTAAAGCCGGAGTAAGCTATTTAGCGAAAAGCTTAGCAATCGACTTAAACGATGTTGATGTTACGTTGGTGCACCCTGGTTTTGTTAAAACCCCCCTTACTGATAAAAACGATTTCCCAATGCCTATGGCCGTCACTGCAACAGAGGCCGCCGATTATATGATTAAGGGGATCAATAAACGCCGTAAAGAAGTTCATTTTCCTTATCGGTTTACGCTTATTTTAAAAGCATTACGTATTTTACCGTTACCACTTTGGTTACGTTTAGCAAAAGGATTAGCCCGTTGAAAAAAATAGCAATAATAGGTTCTGGCGTATCGGGTTTAACCTGTGCTCATTTACTGCACAAGCATTACGATATTACCGTATTTGAAAAAAACGATTACATTGGTGGTCATACCGCGACAGTAGAGATATCGGATGCTGGGGTTAAACGCGCAATAGACACGGGCTTTATAGTATTCAATGACCGCACTTACCCGTACTTTGAAAAACTACTCGCGCGCATTGGCGTAGACAGACAAGAAACACAAATGAGCTTTAGTGTTCATAATCAAGCAAGTGGTTTTGAGTACAACGGACACACCTTTGCCAGCTTATTCGCTCAAAAAAGAAATATATTTAGGCCTAAGTTTTGGCGCTTATTAAGCGATATAGTTAAGTTTAATAAATTATGTAAAGCAATGCACAGCGAGCAAAACTACCTTAAAGATCAAACACTGGGTCAGTTATTAGATACGCACGGCTTTAATGACTTTTTTAAATACCATTACATTTTACCTATGGGGGCGGCAATTTGGTCAACCAGCATCAAAGAGATGCAAAATGTAGGGGTTGAGTTTTTTGTAAACTTTTTTTACAACCATGGCTTACTTGATGTTACAAACAGGCCGCAGTGGTATGTAATCCCTGGTGGGTCTAAGCAATACATTAAGCCGCTTATTAAAGGTTTTGCAGAGCGGATAAAACTAAATACCGACATTGAGACGGTTACGCGTGTAGATAATAAAGTAATTATTACTCTTGAAAATGGCGAACAAGCTGAATTTGATAAAGTGGTATTTGCGTGTCACTCAGATCAAGCCCTTGCATTACTTGGTGATGCGACTGAGCAAGAACACGCTGTATTAGGTGCAATCCCTTATACCGAAAACTCGGTAGTACTGCATACAGATACCAGTTTACTGCCAGATAGAAAAGCCGCCTGGGCTAGCTGGAATTACTTACTAAACGAAAACACCGACAAAGCAGCGGTTGTTACATACCAAATGAATATACTGCAAGGTATAGACTCAGATACACAATTTTGTGTAACCCTTAATCACTTAGAAGGGATTAACAAAGCAAATATATTACGTGAGTTTACTTATCATCACCCTGTTTTTAACGAAGCATCCATTGCCGCACAAAAACTCAAGCACACTGTTGATGGCCAAAATAATAGCTATTTTTGTGGTGCTTATTGGTATAACGGTTTTCATGAAGATGGTGTTCGCAGTGGGGTAGATGTGGCTAAGCAATTAGGTGTTGAATTTGAATAGCGCTGTATACTTAGGCGATGTAAGGCACAGGCGCTTTGCGGTAAAAAACCATCAGTTTAAATACCCGCTTTATATGATGTGGGTAGATTTAAAAAATCCGTTATTGCTTAATAACATTCACCCTATGTTAGGTACTTTTGGGTTTAAAGCACTGCGTTTTAATCAAGCCGATTATTTAAACACACTGCCAAACTCAGAGCCATTAAGTATTATTGAACGTGCACAGTGCCAAATAGAAAAACTAGGCGTTAAAGAGACGTTTTCGCATATTTATATGCTTGGCCAACTTAGGTGTATGGGCATTTATTTTAGCCCTGTAAATTTTTACTTTTACGGTAATAGCACCGATAACTTTAAATATATGGTGGCTGAGGTAAGCAATACGCCGTGGAATGAGCGCCATTATTATTTGGTGCCCTTACAAAAAAAAGTGAACTTTAAGAAGGCTTTCTCCGTATCACCCTTTATGAATTTAGATATGGACTACCATTGGCAAGTACAACATACAGCCGATAACACATTAATTCATATAGAAAATAAACGTGGGGATGAGTTGTTATTCGACGCGTCTTTACGATTAAAGCGAAGTCAGTTAACGAAGCAAGAAGTTAATAAATTATTAAAAAAATTTCCTGCGATGACTTTGTCTATTTTCAAAGGTATTTATGTGCAAGCACTTAAGCTGTTTATTAAAAGGGTTCCTTTTTTAGGTCATTCAGGAAAACCTTAGTATAGTTAAACAAGCTTAGTTGCGGGTAGCGATACAATTATAAAGGGTTTAAGATGGAAAAAGTCTCGAGTATAAACTGCCAAGAGCAAACTGGTTGGTTTACAAACTTATATAAAAAGCTAGTCACCAAAGCCTTTGCAAGTATTGAAACAGGCCAAATAGTGTTAGTTGAGAACAGTCGCTCAACAGTATTTGGTCAACAACATTCAGACTTAAAAACCACTATTACCGTTAACGACACTGCCATGTATAAAGCATTTGCGCTATCTGGCAGTGTGGGTGCTGGTGAGTCTTATATTCTTGGGCAATGGTCATGTGATAACTTGACCAAACTCATCGAAATTTTTGCCATAAACCAAAAACAACTAGATGCTTTTGAAAAAAAATTCTCGTTTTTTAGTGGCCTAGCCCACCGTTTTAACCATCTTAAAAACAGCAACTCAGAATCTGGGTCGAAAAAGAATATCGTTGCACATTACGATTTAGGTAACGATTTATACGAGTCATTTTTAAGCGAGGAAATGCTTTACTCTTGCGCTGTTTATCCATCAAAAGACGCCTCTCTTGAGGATGCTCAACAAAACAAGCTTAAACAAATTTGTGAGCAGGTAGAGATAAACGAAGGCGATTCAGTTATTGAAATTGGCACAGGCTGGGGGGCGTTTGCTATTTACGCGGCCACACATTACAACTGCCATGTGACCACAACAACGATTTCTGATGAGCAATATGCCTATGTTGAAAACAAGGTTAAACAGTTAGGACTTGAAAATAATATAACTTTGCTCAAGCTTGATTACCGTTTATTAGAAGGTCAATACGACAAGCTTGTATCAATAGAGATGATAGAAGCAGTAGGACATGAATACCTACCAAGCTTTTTTAAGCAATGTAATAGTTTGCTTAAAGAAGACGGTGCAATGCTCATCCAAGCGATCACTATTGGCGATCAACGTTATCAACATTATTTAAAAAACTCTGACTTTATTCAGCAGTATATTTTTCCCGGTGGTTGTCTGCCTTCAATTAATGAGATGAGCGAGCAAATTAAAAACAATACCGATATGGTTATTCACACTGTAAGCGACATAGGCGCGCATTATGCTAGAACACTAGCCGATTGGCGCACACGCTTTATTGATAACTGGCACACCCTAGACAGTGACAAGTTTGATGAGCGTTTTTACAGATTATGGTTATTTTACTTTGCTTATTGCGAAGGCGCTTTTAGAACGCGAGCAACAAGTACCGTTCATTTAACGGCGCGTAAACCACGTTTTACTAGTCAAAATGACGAAATTGCCCTTAATTATTAATTTTGTGCTTTTTCAAACAGTGTGGTTTTTATCACTGTTTTTAGAAGCTCAATCTGTTTTATACACCTCTGGTATTGTTGTGCTTATGTTTGTTTTATCAAAGCAGCATAAGCTCGACGCGTTGCTTTTAGTAAAAGCTTTACCAATTGCGCTGTTATGTGAATACCTTGCTGTGCAGCTAAACCTTTTGGAATTTAAAGTATCCCCTTTTCCGCTTTGGTTAGCCTTGCTATGGGCAGCATTATTGCTTTGCTTAAACACATCAATGGCGTTTATTACTAATCTAAAACTTTGGCAAGGCTATTTAGTGTGCTTAGCCTTGGCGCCAATTAGTTATTATTCAGGCGCTCAATTTGGCGTGCTTAGTATTTATTCACCTGTGTGGATGTTTTGGCTTCTGTACGGCGCACTGTGGGCTGCTGCCTTTACATTAATTCTTATTATTAACCAAAAAATTAAAGCGATTATAAATTTTAGCAAGCAATAACAGGAGCTTGTATGAATATCACCGCAAAAATATGTGCAATAACGGCCGCAATGATTATGGCTACTTTTTTTACCCCATTGAGCTTTAGCGAAGAGCAAACTGACTTTAAAAAAGTGGGCGAGGCGCGCATGGAATATTTATTTTGGGATGTTTACGATGCAACGTTATATACCCGCTCAGGGAGTTACAAACAGGGGGCGCACCCCGTTAAATTTACGCTCACCTATTTGCGAGACTTTGCAGCAAAAGACATTGTTAAAGCCACTAAAGAGCAGTGGCAGCATTTAGGTAAAAGTGATTTATCAGCTAAGTATGCTGATAAATTACTCGCGCTTTGGCCAGACATTAATAAAGGCGAGTCGTTAAGCTTACAAACATCACCAAGCGGTCAGGCTACTTTTTATCATAATGATAAAAAGTTAGGTGAAATTAGTGACTCGCAATTTGCCAATCAGTTTTTAGCTATTTGGCTAAGCCCAAACACCTCAGAGCCAGCACTTAGAAAACAATTATTAGGGATTTAACATGCGCAATATAAATAAATTTAAACAGCTATGTATTTTAATGGCCGCATTATTTTTAGTGAGCTGCTCCGCGCCAAAAGTAGAGCACTACAATAGCAGCAACCCAGAATTTGATTTTAAAGCGTTTTTTAGTGGCGATTTGAAAGCATACGGCGTTGTGCAAGATTATAAAGGCGAACTCACACGTAAACTTGTTGTCTCTATGAATGCGCGCTGGGAAGGCAACAAGGGCGTTATAGAGGAAGACTTTGTGTATGACGATGGTGAAACACAAAAGCGTATTTGGTATGTCACCCTTAATGACGATAATAGCTTAGTGGGACGTGCTGATGATGTGCTTGGCATTGCAACCGGTAAAAGCGCAGGCAGTGTGTTTCATTGGAACTACAATGTGGCCTTACCCTATGACGGCAGTACGCTTGAGGTAAATTTTGATGATTGGATGTACCTGGTTACACAATCGCGCTTGATAAACCGAACGTCTATTGTTAAGTTTGGTGTCGAGGTTGGGGAAGTGACCTTAGTTATCGAAAAAATATAGAGCAGTGTGTTATTTAAAGTGTGCCTTTTGTGTACTTAAATTAAGTTTTAGTTAACCCAACACGCTGTATTTTACCGAGAATTATTAAAATTTTACGCATTTTCGAAGTATTTAAGCAAAAAATGCAATTTGCTGTTGCTAACTCCTTAAAAATGCATAAAGATAGGTTTTGCGAAGGCAAAATAATAACGAATAGGAATCTAACAATGAATAAAGCTCAATTAGTTGAAAAAATCGCTACTGATGCAGAAATCTCTAAAGCTGCTGCTACACGTGCACTTGACGCGTTTACTGGCGCTGTAACTTCTTCTTTAAAAGAAGGTAATTCAGTTGCATTAGTAGGTTTTGGTACTTTCTCAGTTAAAGAACGTGCAGCACGTACTGGCCGTAACCCACAAACGGGTGCTGAGATCCAAATCGCAGCGGCAACTATCCCAAGCTTTAAAGCAGGTAAAGGTCTTAAAGACCAAGTAAACCCTTAATTGGCGTTTTACAGAATTTTTTAAAAAAGAGCTATTTAGCTCTTTTTTTTTGCCTGTATTAAAGCAGTGAGCTTACCTAAGTTAAGCTTATTTCCACATGCCTAATTAGGTATTAATGCAGAGCGTTGTAAGGCAAGGCTTAGCATAAAAAATCCCTGCTGATTGCTTAGCAGGGATTTAATATTAAACGCTTAAGCTTTAATTAATTACGCTTTTAACGCTTTGTCACCACGGCCGATCCCTACAGCACCAGAGCGCACCACTTCAATAATGTCGGTTTCATGGCGTAGGGTGTCTAAAAACGATTCTATTTTGTCTGTGCTGCTTACCAGTTGTAAGCTGTAGCTTTGGCGTCCCATATCTAAAATAGCACCTTGGAACACGTCTACAACGCGTGTAACCGCTGCACGGGTGGTTTCGTCTTGGGCAAATACTTTAACAAGTAATAATTCGCGTTCGATGTGACTCATTTCGGTTAAATCAATAATTTTAAGTACATCAACTAATTTATTAACTTGTTTGGTAATTTGCTCAACGATTCTATCATCACCCATAGTGGTAATGGTGATACGTGACAGTGATTCATCATCAGTTGTACCCACTGTTAAGCTATCTATGTTGTAGGCGCGCTGTGAAAAAAGCCCAACAATGCGAGATAAGGCTCCCGGTTCGTTTTCTAATAAAATAGATAATATACGACGCATTATGCTTTTACTCCTTTACGTAACCACATCTCATCAATGCCACCTAGTTTAATTTGCATTGGGTATACATGTTCTTTTTCATCAACGTTAATATCTAAAAATACTAAACGGTCGTTAATGCTCATGGCTTTATCTATAGCAGGTTGTAGTTCCTCTAAAGTATCTACCTTTATGCCTACATGGCCATAGCTTTCAACAAGTTTTACAAAGTCAGGTAATGAGTCCATATATGAAGATGAATGGCGACCGCCGTAAATCATATCTTGCCATTGGCGTACCATGCCTAATGAGCGGTTATTTAGTGAAACCACTTTTACAGCCAAGTTGTACTGTAAACATGTTGATAGCTCTTGAATATTCATTTGAATAGAGCCATCGCCGGTTACACACACTGACTCTTTATCAGGAAAGGCAAGCTTAACACCCATCGCTGCTGGTAAGCCAAAGCCCATGGTGCCTAAGCCCCCTGAATTGATCCATTGGCGAGGGTTTTTAAATGGATAATATTGCGCTGCAAACATTTGGTGCTGACCCACATCAGAGCTTACATATGCGTCACCATTAGTGGCTTTATACACTGCTTCTATAACAGCTTGAGGCTTTATTTTATCGCCATCGGTGTTATAGCTTAGGCACTTTTGCTCGCGCCAGCTAATAATTTGTCGCCACCAATCCTCTTGTGCACTGCGATCAATTTGAATACTGCTTTTATCTATGCCAGCTTGCAGTTGCTCCATTACAGTGGCTAAACAGCCCACAACCGGAATATGTGCTTTAATCGTTTTAGAAATAGAGGTTGGGTCTACATCTACGTGAACGATGGTTGCATTAGGGCAAAACTTTTTAACATTATTGGTTACACGGTCATCAAAACGCGCTCCCAGTGCTAAAATTACATCGGCATTTGCCATGGCTTTATTGGCTTCAAGCGTGCCGTGCATACCCAGCATACCCACGTAATTTGGGTGAATACCCGAAATACCGCCTAAGCCCATTAATGTATTAGTGATAGGTGCATTTAGCGATTCAACTAAGCGGGTTAATTGCTCAGAGGTGTTAGATAAAATAATACCGCCGCCTGAGTATATAACCAGTTTTTTAGCTTCTAAAATTGCGGTAACTGCTTTTCGAATTTGTTTAGAGTGGCCCTTTGTATTTGGGCTGTAGGTTCTAAGCTCTGTTGTTTTAGGGAAGTTGTACTCAAACTTAATAGCAGGGTTAAGCATATCTTTTGGTAGCTCAACAACAACGGGTCCTGGGCGGCCAGTACTTGCAATATAAAACGCTTTTGCCAAAATAGCCGGAATTTCTTCAGCGCTTCTGCAGTTAAAACTATGTTTTACAACCGGGCGAGAACAGCCAACAATGTCGGTTTCTTGGAATGCATCGTCACCAATTAAGCTAGTAGGTACTTGCCCCGATAATACCACCATCGGAATTGAGTCCATATAAGCGGTGGCAATACCTGTAATACAGTTAGTTGCGCCAGGGCCTGAGGTAGCAAGTACAACACCAACTTCGCCAGTAGCACGGGCATAACCGTCAGCCATATGGGTTGCGGCTTGTTCGTGACGCACTAAAATATGTTCAATGTCTTCTTGTTGAAAAAGTGCATCGTATAAATCTAAAACCGACCCACCTGGGTAGCCAAAAATATACTTAACCTTCAACTCTTTTAATGCCTGAACAACTAGTTCAGAACCATTATATTCTTGTTTGCTCATCCTCATTCCTCTGTGCGCTGTTTATGCATAAAAAAACCCCCGCGTAGTGCGAGGGTTTTTAAAAAGCAATTTCACTTTTTAATACATCCCCGCTGGGCTTATCACTAAGACCACTACGAGTACGATTAAAAGGTGAAGTTGTTTTTTCATAATTGTCACTTTATAAAAAGCAAAATGCTGCTTTAGATTAAAAATTCTATATGGGGTTATTTTTAAGGGTTTTACGTGCTTATGTCAACCTTGAAAGAGGTGTTTTGGATTAAAATTTCAAATTAATTTGTTTTAATACTAAAAAGTTGCACGCTATTTGTAGTTATATAAAAAATATGAAGAAATTATGCTAATTTACCGAGTAACCATAATGGGTAAATAGGTGATTTGAGCGCTGTGCTTATTGCATATATTAGGTATGATAGAGCAATAATTTATCTGGGGAAGATACAGTGAAAAAAATAATATGGCTTGGCTTATTTCTTTGCAGCCTAAATCTTAACGCAGCAAATACCAGTACGCATGACCCAGGTATTATTAACAAACAAAGAATAGAGTATTGGTTAAATAAACGCGCTGATACCCAACAAACCACTAACAAGCCAACGGTTGAAAGCTACTTAGCGAATACTGAACGGCTTAACCCTTCGCAGTTAAAACCTGTTTCTACCATGAAAGCCCGCTTAAGCGCTAAGCAAGCCAATAAGCAGCTGCAATATGCAAGTACGGTTAGCCCTAGCAACGCGCTAAATGAGGTCAAAGTACTGGCTATTTTAATTGATTTTCCTGATTTAAAGTACGATGACAATCAACTAGTTGATGATGATACCGACATGTATTACGAAAATTATACAAAGGAGCATTACCAACAATTGCTTTTTAATGAGGGTGGGTTTATTGGTCCTAATAATGAAACACTTAGCAGCGTATACGATTATTATTACGACGCATCAGGCGCTAGCTTAACTTTTAGCGGGCAAGTATATGGGTGGGTTAGGGCAGATAGTAATGCAAAAACCTATGGTGAGCGCGTAGGCAACACACGCGATATAAATGCCCCTGCACTGATAAAAGAAGCAGTAGAAAAAGCCGCTGCACAATTTGATATTGATTTAACGCAATATGATTTAACAGATTTAGATGATATTGACGGCGATGGCATTATCAACGAGCCAAACGGCATTATCGACCATGTTATGGTTTTTCATTCCAGTATTGGTGAAGAATCCGGTGGAGGCTATTTAGGCGTTGATGCAATTTGGTCTCACCGCTACTACGTATTTGATGAAAACAGTGAACCTGTCAGTATTGCCGGTAGTAGCGTTAAGTTATCGGGTTATACGATAAACCCAATAGATGCCAGCATAGGTGTCGTTGCGCATGAATTTGGTCACGACTTAGGTTTAGCAGATGAGTACGACTTACAGTCAAATACCGTGGGTGAGCCTGTATCGTCTTGGTCAATAATGTCTACTGGTAGCTGGGCTGGTGGGCCTAGGGGTTCACAGCCCGTTATGTTTAGTGCACAGGGGCTTGAGTATTTACAAAACAGATACCAAGGCAATTGGGTGAACCAGCTTAATTTAACCATGGAGGAAGTGAACAGCCAGCCTCAGCAGTCGCTAGTTTATACTAGCTCACTTTCTCAGCAGCAAAGCCAAATTAAAGTGACACTTGCGCAGCAGCTAGAAAAATTTAAAACCCCGGTTGAAGGTGATTTTCAATTTTACTCTGGTACAGGTAACAACCTAACACACACGCTCTCACAAACCGTGACCTTACCTGAGGCGGCTACACCACTGACTCTTAGCTTTTTAGCTTACTACAGTATTGAGCGCGATTATGACCTTGTACAAGTAAAGGTAAATCAAACTCCTTTAGCTGGTAATTATACAATCGAGACAAATCCTTATTATGGCGATATAGGCCCGTATATAACTGGTGATTCGTTTTTACATGCAGATGCGCAGCAACCTAATGGTTTTTTAATGCATGAGTTTGATTTAACACAATATGCAGGACAAACCATTACATTAAGTATTGAGTATATTACCGATACAAACACACAGTATTATGGTTTTGTAGCCGATGATTTAAAAATAACAAACAACAATACTGTGATTTGGCAAAATAACGCAGAGCAGCCAAGTATTAACTTAGCGTTAAATGGTTTTAGCCGCGTGAGTAGTTATATTTATGCTAAACCAGCCCACTACTATATACAGCTACGTGCGCACAGAGGTGTGGATGCCGGCTTACAAGCAGAGCAATATTCACCGGGAGCTTTATTGTGGTATAGCAATAGTGCATTTGATAACAACAACACAACTGATCACCCAGGGGGTGGTTTTAATTTAGTGGTTGATGCGGATCAAAAGCCAATTTATCGCGGTACAAGTAGCACCACACTTGCAGATACACCTATACAAGTACGCGATGCTGCATTTAGTTTATATCAGCAAAGTGCAGGTTTAGGCGATCAAGACTTAGCTGCCATTAGTGAGTTTAATGATCATTTTGATTACAGCTTTACGCAGCAGGCTGAATCAGGTGTGGTGCTTACTCCCCAAGGGTTTAACTTTGAAATAGTCAGCCAACACCCTGAAAGTGAAACAGCAGAGCTTTTGCTTAGCTATGATGCGCTACAACAAATAACCACAACAGTAAACGAGGCAACCGTTAGCTTTAATGTAGCCGGTTTAAAGTTAACCCCCACAGATACATTTTTATGGGACTTTGGTGATGGGCAATCGAGTACTGAGCTAAGTCCTACACATACCTATGCCGATTACGGCACATACAGCGTTACCTTTTCGGCAATGGGTGAGACGACTACGCAAACACAAACTAAACAAATTACCATCACAAAACCGCTAGAAATTGAAAATTTAACGTATCAGTTAAACGGTGCGACTTTATCTGCTCAAGCAATCGTAACTGGCGGTAAAGCACCTTACAACATGAGTTGGCTTATAGATGGTGAACCCGTATCGCAAACTGAAAACCTAGATTACCAATTTAGCTACTCTGGAGATTATACCCTCGCGTTAATAGTAACTGATACGCAAGGAATAAGTGTTAGCCAACAGCATGCTTTGAGTGTTAATGCACCGCTGCAATTAAGTACACGCCATACGGCAAATAACTTAGCGGTACAATTTAATAGCTCACCATTAGGTGGATCTGGTAATTATACATATAGCTGGGATTATGGCGATAGCAGCCCACTAGGTATAACGCAAAACCCAAGTCATAATTACCAAGGTGCAGGTAGTTATACAGTAAAACTTGTACTCACAGACAGCCAAACCAATGAAGTTATAAGTAGTGAGCTAACAGTCTCGGTACAAGAAGCGCAAAGTGAATCGTCATCAAGTGGTGGGGCAATAGGTTATTTAATTGCGCTATTAGTGATAAGTGGATTTTACCGGCGTACCAGCAATAAAGTTTAATGATTTTGTGAAGTAAAACCATTTGACTTAAATGTCTAATAACTTAACACCAGTGGTATAAAAGGTGATGCTCGCTGCATTAAAAATTCTATTTAAAATAAATAGCGTAGTTATGCCAAGTGATGTTATCAGCAAAGGTTAAAATACAAAAAAGCCAGCAATATGCTGGCTTTTTAGGCTTAAAACAAGATTAACCTTGTTAAATTATAAACGGTCGATTACTGATTGAGTGAAATCAGTTGTACCGTGGCTGCCGCCTAAGTCACGTGTTGTGCGATCGCCAGATTTAATTACATCAGCTACTGCGCTACGAATACGCTCAGCCGTGTCGCCCATATCTAAGTGCTCAAGCATTTGGATAGACGCTAAAATTACTGAAGTAGGGTTTGCTAGGTTTTTGCCAGCAATATCTGGTGCACTTCCGTGAACGGCTTCAAAAATAGCAGCATCTTCACCAATGTTTGCACCTGGTGCCATACCTAAACCGCCAACTAAACCAGCACAAAGATCAGATAAAATGTCGCCAAATAAGTTAGTTGTTACTACAACGTCAAACTCTTCTGGAGTCATAACTAGCTTCATACATGTTGCGTCAACAATCATTTCAGTTGATTCAATTTGCGGGTAACGCTCAGCAACTTCACGTGCAACTTTTAAAAATAAGCCAGAGGTAGATTTTAAGATATTTGCTTTGTGTACTGCGGTTACTTTTTTACGGCCTTCACGTACTGCTAACTCGTAGGCAAAAGTGATGATTTTCTCAGCGCCTTCGCGAGTAATTACAGATTTAGCTTCTGCTTCGTTACCGTCTTCGCTTACTACTTGGCCTAAACCTGAGTACATACCTTGGGTATTTTCACGAATAGTAATGATATCGATATCATCGTAACGTGCTTTAGTACCAACAAATGATTTAACAGGGCGTACGTTTGCGTATAAACCAAACTGCTTACGTAATGTTACGTTAATAGACGTAAAACCTTCACCTACCGGCGTCGTTAAAGGACCTTTAAGAGTGATTTTATTTTTAGCGATTGTATCAATTGTTTCTTGAGGAAGTAGCTCGCCAGTTTTTTCTAGTGCAGCAAGGCCTGCATCAACAAATTCATAATCAAAATCGCAACCTGCGGCTTTTAATATTTCAAGTGCTGAGTCGATAATGCTCGGACCGATGCCGTCGCCTTTGATCACTGTGATGGTTTGTTTGGCCATTGACTTTTCCTTTAAAAGAATAAAAAACGCACATAAATTATTACTAATAATAGTAACTGCTTGTTAGGTCATTTATGTGACGTATGTGGATATATTTTGAGGGCGCATTTATACCAACTTATCGCCCATTTTGCCAGTTTATACTATAAATACAGGGTATAACCTGTGTTTATAGTCAGCATAAGTGACTTAAATGCTGTTATATAGCGATAAGCCTTGCAGTTGCGCAAAAAAATCATCCTCAGATTTAAAGCCTTGTGCTTTTAGCTGCGCATTTAAAGTTTGTTTTTGCCAAGGCGTTAAAGGCAGAGCGGGTTTAAAAATAGTTTGCGCCACGACCTTTAAACTAATCCATAATTTATGCTGCTCGTTTAGCGCTTTTTTAGGTTGTTGTTCAGCATCGAGTAGGGGCTTGGTCCATGGATTATCACTCAGTAGCTGTGTTAATTCTGTATTTAAATGTTCATTATTAATCGTTTCCACCCCAAAAAAGGCTGCTAATGGGGCACTATAGGTTTGGTTAGGCACGCTACTTATGGTTACTTTTGCACAGAGCTGTGCACTGCAATGGGTTAATAAATAATGCACGTAACCATAGATGGGCAAGGCTATATGTTCAAATTGCTGTTTTGGGTTATTACTTACCATTAAAGCTAAAATACTAATAAAGCTATTAAGTTTATTCAGTACGATGTGTTTGTGCGGATGATGTGATGTATCCACTAATTGCTCAAATATAACCCGCTGAATAATCGCCGGTGCATTATCGTAGCCGACCATCGACAAGCTATGGCGTAAGTCTTTGGCGGCTTGGTGCTGATTGTTATAGGGCCTGACGGCTTGGCAGAGCTTCTGTGTTATTTCACTAAAAGGGGCCAGTAACTTATCTAAGCCTTTAAAACTATATTCATGCGCTACTTTTATATGACTCACTAACGCTATTAATTCGGCCTTTGAACTTATCTGCACCGGGGCTTTACGTACCAGGTGCTCATTGTTCCAGGCTAAAAATAATACCCGTTTATCAGTACATAGCCATTGCAGTGGTTGATCTTTAAGTGAGGTTTTAACCTTGTACCACGCCAGTTTTTTCTCATTATTGGCATTAATAAGTATATGCTTATTAGTCTCATCACTTGCTAGATAAACCATTGCTTGGTCGCTGTAAACAATTTTACTGCCTGGCAGGTGTGGGCCTATATGCGCTATTAAATCCTTAATTAACCTTTGCGCAAATGGGTTAGCTGTTTTGACATACAATTCACCCAAAGCTTTGTAAAAATTTAATGGGTTCTTTTTCGATGTATAGGTTATGTTCATCGCGATAATATTACTTAATGCACACAAGGTTATGGCATTGTCGTATAGCATTATGTCGCTAGTACTTAGTAACGCTTGCTTATACTTATTTAATTTAGCCAACATACGCACGCTATTTTGAGTAGGGTGCTGTGCACTGAGCAACACTTTTGCTGCTAGCTGATGGCGAAAACGCCATATTTTTTTATCGCTGAGTGTAAGCATTTGCTGCTGCGCAATTTTATTATGCTGCGCTACAACGCAGCAATGCTCTACCAATGCCACACCAATATAAAGCTCGGTTAGTTCGTCATCAAATTGCTGGCTAGCGCACAGTGCGGTGCTAATAACACATTGGTTAATAACGAGGTTTGTAGCAAAGTCGTAGTGGCTGGTGTACAAGCTTAAACGCGCTTGTAAAGCGTGTGGGTGTTGCTGATACAAAACGCGATAATGCTGGGCTGTTTGTACAACAAGCGGATAAAGATGTTGCCACTGCGTTTTGTCACTATAAATTGTTAGTATTTGATGTGTGTTGTGTAGTAACCGCACTAACTGTTTTGAAATAGGCTCATCCATTGGCCATCACCTGATCTTTTCCTGATAAGTTGTATAGGCGCTGGGGCCCCATAAAAATAACTCACCATTTTTAAATAATAAGCCGGTGCATTCATCCATCGTGGTTATGCCATCTGAAGTTTGGTGCTGAGTACGGTAAAAAACAATCTGCCATACTTGGTCTTTATTACGTTTGGCATAGGTTAAATCGGGGCTTCCTAAATAATCGAGTACACTGTTTAAAGTAACCGCCTCATCAATTGACAGCTTTCTTATGTAGCGCTCGTTAAAGGCCTCACGGTCTTGCCAAATCATTGCTTGCGGGTCATCTTTATAAAAGGTGATCACTAAAGTCGCAATGAGTGCATACAAGCCTAACCCTAATATTAAGTATCTTATAAACTTTTTAATCATTTTTAACTCACACTCGCAACAATAAAGTGAGTATATGTTGTGCGCTTAAACAGTGCTATCAACATGCGACTAATGCAACCTTAACTGCTTTAAACTAAAACCTAGCTGTATATCTGTACGCAAAGTGACTAATTGTTTAGAAATAACATACATGTCTTTTTCCTCAACTAGCTTTTTTTGAATACTGCTTGATAGGGCATCATCTTCTATGGCGCTATCTATGCTTTCGTAGGTATTTACAATAAGCTGAGCCGATTTAGTCCCTATGCCTTTAACGCCGGGTACATCGTTAGTTTTATCGCCCGCTAAGGCCCAAAAATCAATAAGTTTACTTTGCTCAATACCAAAGCGCTGCTCAATGCTGTCGCAATCTAGGTAGCTCTTTTTAAAATAATCGTACACACAAATATAGTCGTTCAAAAAAGGTAAAAAACCCTTATCGGTAGAAACAATGGTACTGTTTATCTTATTTTTTGCAGCTTTGTCGGCTAAGGTGGCTATGATATCGTCGGCTTCATCGTTAAGCGGTTCAAATACAACGATACCCGTTTGCTCTATAGCTTCTTTAAAGTTGTGCAGCGCATTTTTAAGCGTGTCGGGCATGGGGGCCCTAGAGTGTTTATATTGCTTATAAAAGTGGTAGCGCCAGCTTTTGTCGCCATCAAAAACAGCTATAGCGTGAGTGGCATTTGTTGACTGTAAAAGCTTTTTGCAAGCATGTGCTACGCGCGCGCAACTGGCCTTTAGCATCTGCTCTTCACTATGGTGTGTTTGGTTAGCGTCAACTGCGTAAATGCGCCTAATTAAATTAAGCGCATCAATTAAAAGTAAATGGGGTTTCAAATAGTCAAACTCATGCTTTTATTTCATAACAAGGGATATACTTACTACCGGGTAACTTCATACGACCTTGGTCTACAAATGCTTGTAATAGTTTATCCATATCTTTCATTAAATCAGGCTCACCACTTAACACATAGGGTCCATGTGCTTTTATAGCGCGTAGGCCTTCATCTTTGACATTGCCAGCAACAATCCCCGAAAACGCTCTACGTAGGTTAGCCGCTAATTGCTGCTTGGGCTGTTCTAGGTGCAAATCTAAACTTGCCATGTTTTCGTGCGTAGGTGCAAAAGGTTGCTGAAAATCGTTATCGATTTTAAGTGTCCAGTTAAAGTAGTAGGCATCGCCTTGGCTTTTACGATAATTACGTACATTTGCCATAGCTGATTTTAATTTTTGCCCTACTAGAGCTGGATCATCAATGATTACTTCAAACTTATCAAGGGCTTCTTTGCCTAATGTCAGCTCTACAAACTTACATAACTCGCTAAAGTACGCTTCGCTTTCTTTAGGGCCGGTTAAAATAACAGGCAAACACTGTTTTTCGTTATCTGGGTGCAGCAAAATACCTAATAAATAAAGTAATTCTTCTGCAGTACCTGCACCACCTGGAAATATAATAATTGCATGCGCCGTTCTAATAAATGCTTCAAGGCGCTTTTCAATGTCGGGTAAAATTACCAGCTCATTTACAATAGGGTTTGGTGGCTCTGCGGCAATTATACTAGGCTCGGTTAAACCAAGATAACGGTTTTCACTAATACGTTGTTTAGCATGGCCAATAGTGGCACCTTTCATCGGGCCTTTCATTGCCCCCGGGCCGCAGCCAGTGCATATATTTAAACCACGTAAGCCAAGCTCGTAACCGACTTGTTTTGTATATTTATATTCTATTTCGTTAATTGAATGCCCACCCCAACACACAATCATATTTGGTTCGCTGTTAACGCGCAGCGCCCCGGCGTTTCTAAGCATATCAAATACCATGTGGGTAATGGCTTTTTGTTCTTTAAGATCTTTTTCGTATTTTTGGCAAATAAATAAAATATCGCGGATCACCGAAAAAATATGCTCGTGAATACCGGTAATTATTTCGCCATCAACAAAGGCGGTTTCGGGAGGGTTTTCTAATTCAATTTTAATGCCGCGCTCGCGACTGACTAAACGAATATCAAAGTCTTGGTATTTGTCGTAAATTTCATTACTTGCATCTGTGTGGCTGCCTACGTTAAGGACGGCTAAGGCACAGTTTCTAAAAAGTCGATAACGTTCACTGGCTGAAGATTGCTCTAATAAATCAACTTCCAATTGTGACAGTAAATCTAAAACCCCAGTCGGGTTTAACTGTATTAACATCGGCATTCTCCTTGCTGCTTAAAATGTAAAAACTGCATGTCATCTACTTTAGCACTCAAACTAATTGAGAATTATGACATTATTTACTCATACAAAGGCGATCCCGACCCGTTTTCTTTGCTTCATAGAGGGCGTCATCTGCTCTGTCGAATGCTTTGAGCGGTGTATCGCCTTTTTTAAATTGTGTAGCGCCTAACGAAATGGTGATTTCTATTTCTTTTTCTCTAAATTTAAAAGGAATATTTTTAATCACTTTTCTAAGTTTTTCAAGCGGCTGCGCAGCGTTCAACAACGAAAGCCCAGGCATAAGTAGTACAAATTCTTCTCCGCCGTAGCGGGCTATAAAATCAGACTGCCTTACTGATTTTTGCAGCGCCTTTGCAATAACTTGTAAGGTTATATCGCCTGCAGTATGACCAAATCTATCATTAATTGACTTAAAGTGATCCACATCAATAACCACTAGGGTAACATCCGAGGCTTGGACATTAAATAAGTGAAGCTCGTGATTGTAACGTTCATCAAAAGCCGCTCTATTAGGAAGTTTTGTAAGGCTGTCGAGTAAGCTTTTAAAGCGTTGCTCGTTTAGGCGTTTTTTATATTTGGTTAGTTTGCCTTCTAAGCTGCCGATTCGCTCGTTAATTTCATCAAAGCTGGCAATCAGCGTTTCGCGGTCTTTTCTTTCTAGCTGCTCTTTAGCAATAAAGTCTTGGCTGAGTGATTTTAGCTCGTTATCAACTAATTCTTTTAAAGAGGAAATAGACGTAGCAGATTGGGTTTGCTCGTTTAAATGCTTTATTTTTCCTTCAATACGTTTATTTAGTGTATCGAACTCTTCCCCCATTGATTTAGAGTGCTGGCTGGTAGATACAATTGATGAGTGCAACTCTTCTAATGTTTGGTTAAGCGAGACTAAAAAGCTTTGTGCCGATTGGCGCTCTTTACTGATATTTTTGACCACGACGCTTATTATATTTAAAGCGGCTTGCAGCAGGGTTTCTACATTATCGTTTTCGGTAATTGTATTTTTTATTTGTTTAATTTGTTCAGTCGATTCATCCTCTAATACCAGCTCATTTGCAAGCTCTAACAGCTTTTTAGCCATACGAGGAGAAGCATTGGTACTTGTTTCATCTGTGGTTGAAAGCTTGCTATGCAAAGCATGGTGATAAAAGTTAATAAGCTGATTTAATATCGGGATGTAGTCGTGCGTTGACTGTACATTATTAATTTCGTGGTCGAGTAAATGTCTTAAAGTGCGACGGGTATCATCTGGTAAGCCTTTGGTTTTTTGTAAAAGCTTACCGGCTGTTTGTACGCTCGAAAACAGCTCTCGCTGATGGGCTGTTTGTAACGCCTCTTGGTTTTGCAGTAATAATAAAATGTCATCTATTAAAGGGGATAATATTTCAAACCCGACACCTTTATTTAGCGAACTTCTAAATTTGGCGAGTTTATTATCAAGCTCAATATCAAGCCCTTTACAGCTTAAAGACAATTTTGCAGTTAGATTTGATAAAGTATCAACTTGGAGCTTACGCGCATTTTCAATGGCTATCCTTGCTTCAATTGCTTGCTTTAACTTTTTATCTACAGCGTTAGAGTTTTCAGACACCTAAGCATACCGCCATCGTATTAATTACATTACCTTCAGTTTACAACAAAATCATATTAAGTGTAGTTATCTAATTAAAAACTTAGCATTTTTACTTAGACTCTGCATGTAAACTGAGCTATTAGGTTGTTTGTCGTTTTTAATTCACTTTTAATTTATGCCTTGTTAGGCTTATTTCAAATAATAAGTAACCTTGAGTCATTATGAAAAAGCGTTTAGTCCTGTCAATGTTAGCGGCCTGTTGTGCAGCCCCTGCGTTAGCCGATGTAAATTATTCTTTAAGTATTACACAGCCACAACATCATTTAGGTAATGTAAGTGTAGAGTTTCCAAAGTCGGCGCAATCGCATATCGATGTTAAATTGCCTGCATGGCGTACTGGTCGCTACGAAATATTAAATTTAGCCAATGGGGTACGTTACTTTGCGGCCACAGACGACAATGGCAATGCATTAAAATGGGAAAAAATTAATCACAGTACATGGCGAGTGCATTTAGCTGAGCCAACACACGTGAATATTGATTACCAAGTCTATGCAAACGAGTTAGGAAAACGTGCACGCCACATAGACGATAGCCATGCTTTTATTGATGCATCTGGCTTTTTTATGTTTAGTGAATCATTTCGCCAAGAACCAGTTACCGTAGATTTAAAGGTGCCTAAAGCGTGGCGCTCTGTATCAGGCATGGAAAATGCGAGTAATAAACACAGTTTTAAAGCCGCAGATTACGATGTACTGGTAGACTCACCAATAGAAACAGGAATTAACAAACTTCATAAATTTGAAGTAGATGGCCGCCAATACGAGTTAGTCATATGGGGCGAAGGCAACTACGATGAGCAACTAATGCTTACTGATTTAAAAAAATTAGTGACCACAGGTAATGTTATTTGGAATAGCTACCCGTATGAGCGTTATGTATTTATGGTGCATGCTACATCGGGTGCTGGCGGGGCAACTGAGCATTTAAACTCAACCATTATACAGCGCCCACGGAATCGTTTTGGTAGCCGCGAAGACTACTTAGGCTTTATAAGTACCGCTGCGCATGAATTTATTCATACCTGGAATGTAAAAGCTTACCGCCCTAAAGGGCTGGCGCCTTATGATTACACCAACATGAACTACTCAAATTTATTATGGATTTCGGAAGGTTCTACTAGCTACTTTGAAGATCATCTATTAGTGCGCTCAGGCATAGAAACCACCGATGAGTTTTTTAAAGTGATGAGTAAAACGATTAATCGTCACTTACAAACACCAGGTCGAGAAGTACAAAGTGCCAGCGAAACAAGCTTTGATAAATGGATAAACCAAGGCGGCGACCACGCGCGTAATTACAGCACCAATATATATTTAGAAGGCTCATTGCTTTCTATGTTGTTAGATATACATTTATTAGAAACAACCCAGGCAAAAGTTAATTACCGCCAAGTACACAACGCTTTATACAACAAGCACACGTTACCACAAGGGTTTACTGAGCAAGATGTACTGGCAATATTAAAAGACCTAACAGGTGAAGACTACACAACGTGGTGGCACGATAACGTGAGCACCCCAGCTAATATAGATTTTGATGCTTTATTAGGTAAAGTTGGCTTAAAGCTTACTCGTCCTGAGAGCGCTAAGCCACTAGCAAGCATTGATGCGACTGCAAAAAATAGCGGTGAGTTATTAACACTTACCCACGTTCGCAGAGGCGGAGCAGCATGGCAGGCGGGCCTCACAACAGACGATAAAATTGTGGCGGTTAACAAGCAGCATGTTGGAAAAGATCTAAAATCGAGCTTAGAAGTATTTAAAGCGGGTGAAAAAGTCACTATCGATTTTATTCGTCGCGATGCACTTCAATCGACAACCCTCATTTTATCGCAAGATTATGATAAACCTAAAAAGGTGGTTGCTGATAAAAGTGCAACTTTATCTCAACGGGCCTTATTTAAAGCATGGGTGGGGGTAGAGCACCCGATTAATGTGCAAGCTGATTAATCATAATAGCGTTTAAAAAAAGGAGCTTTGGCTCCTTTTTTTATATCTTATGCAAAGGTATATCACTTAAAAACCAACCTAAAAGTGCTAATTTTAAGAGTACGTCCTATTATTGTGTTAATAACGACTCTAGGTTGCGTATAAATGAAGTCATTAAAAACCACTCAAATCCTCTCACATCAATTTGTGCTTAACGATCCGCTGCATCAGTTATTTGATGCGATACACAGTATTTCTGTGCAAGGATACGATGAGCAGCGCCGCGTTATTTATTGGAATAAAGGCAGTGAACTGCTTTATGGCTATACAAAGGAATACGGAACCGGAAAAAAACTAGAAGATTTAATTATTCCGCCCCCAATGCAAGATGCGGTTATAGATGCTCATCGTGAGTGGCTCATAAACGATATCGAAATACCCGCGGCTGAGCTTACATTACAGCATCAAAATGGCAGCAATGTTACTGTGTTTTCAAGCCATGTTATGTTTACAAATCAGCATGGGGTAAAACAGATGTACTGCATCGACATAGACTTGAGCGATGTAAAACAAGCACAAGCGCAAGCTATGGATAAACAGCAGATGCTCGAAAAAGTATTTGAAGCCATTCCTGATTTGTACTTTTTACTCAAACCGGATGGCACCATAGTTGATTACCACGCAAATGATTTGAGCAACTTACATTTACAGCCTGAGCAATTTTTAAATAAATCGATGTTTAGCGTATTGCCCTATACTGTAGCCAAAATGTTTAAAGACAATATTCAAGAGCTGTTAATTCACAAAGGTAATGTATGCTTTGAATACGAACTTTTAGTACCCAAAGGCGTTTTGTATTTCGAAGCGCGAGTGAGTTATTTACATCATTCAGACCAAGTAATGGTGATAATTCGCGACATAACAGAGCAGCATGAGTCAAACAAACTTATACGTAAACAAGCCTATTACGATAGCTTAACGCTACTTCCTAATCGTTTTTATTCTTTAAAACGACTTACTCAGCTAATTAACACTGCGAGCGAACGAAACACTTTAGCCGCTGTTATTTTTATCGACTTAGATGACTTTAAAAAAGTAAACGACACACTCGGGCATGAAATTGGCGACTCATTACTTATCACCGCCGCTAATAAACTGAGCCAAATAGTTAATGAAAACGCGACCGTAGGCAGGTTAGGGGGCGATGAATTTATTATTCTACAATCAGAGCTTCGCAGTAAAAAACAGTTAGAAGCGATTGTTACACGCTTACTTAAAAGCTTTAGAACTCCCTTTGAAATAGATGGTCGCGAATTGTTATTAACGTTAAGTATTGGCGTGGCTTTGTACCCTGATAATGGGGTAACAGCCTCTGATTTATTACGCCATGCAGACACAGCAATGTACCAAGCAAAAGCGCTTGGCAGAAACACCTACGCCTGCTTTACCAGCGAAATGAATACCGCCATAAAAAGGCGGTTAGCAATTGAAGAGCAAATGCATGTTGCTCTTGAAAAAAACGAATTTGAATTGTATTTCCAACCTAAATGCGATGCTAAAACACTTAAAATAATTGGGGCAGAGGCGCTATTACGCTGGAACAATAGTGTGCTTGGTAAGGTTATGCCCGATGAATTTATTCCGTTAGCAGAGCAAACAGGTTTAATTATTCCTATTGGAAAGTTTGTTATTGAGCAGGCATTAGCATTTTTAACGCAGTGGCAGGCAAGCACTCAACAAAACTACAGCATGGCAATTAATTTATCACCAAGCCAATTTAGAGATTCAGAGCTGCTAAGTTTTATAGCAAGCACGTTAGAAAAAACCGGAGTAAGTGCTAAAAATGTCGAGCTTGAAATAACCGAAGGCGTGTTAATGAGCGTACAAACCAATATAACAGAGTCATTGTATGCACTTAATAAGCTCGGTATTAAACTATCCATGGATGACTTTGGCACAGGCTACTCATCGCTTAGCTATTTAAGGCAATATCCGTTTGAGGTATTAAAAATAGATCGCAGCTTTATTTGTGGTATTACCGAAAACCAAGAAGACTACAGCTTAGTTAAAGCCACAATTGCAATGTCGCATAGCTTAGGCTTAAGTGTGGTAGCTGAGGGCGTAGAAACATCAGCACAACAAAAATTACTAGCCGAACTAAATTGCGATTTGATTCAAGGTTACTACTTTAGTAAACCGCTGCCTGCGTTACAGTTACTTGATTTTAAAGCGTTATAAGTACATTTATTATAAGTGTTAACCTAAAACCCATTGAGCTTTAAATAGCGTATATTGAGCCGCCCACCGCATTTAGTATTTAAACCCTTTAGCCAAATAACGCTACACATTAATATGATAGGCTTTACTGCTTCTGCTTTGGTATTTTGATAAAACAAAACCTATGCAGTGAAATAAAACACCCTCTAGATTGAGCAAAACTCATGCCGCAAACTTTAATACCCCTGACACTCATAATTCATTAATTTAATTCATGTGCATTTTATAAGCTAATAATGCTAGGTTTAATCATCACAATATTGAAGGAAATAATTATGAAATTAGAGTCATTAGCACTGCACCATGGTTACGAGTCTGAAGAAACCACTAAATCAGCAGCAGTGCCTATTTATAATACCTCATCTTACACGTTTGATAACACGCAACACGGCGCTGATTTATTCGACTTAAAAGTACCAGGCAATATTTATACTCGTATTATGAACCCAACCAATGCGGTGCTTGAACAGCGTATTGCTGCAATGGAAGGGGGCATTGGTGCGCTAGCGGTAGCCTCGGGCATGGCAGCTATTACCTATGCTATTCAATGCTTGTGTGAAGTAGGCACTAATATTGTGAGCACCAGCCAAGTATATGGCGGTACATATAACTTATTTGCCCATACGTTACCGCGCCAAGGTATTGAAGCACGCATGATTAAAGCTGATGATTTTAGCGCCTTTGAAGACGCGATTGATGATAATACCCGCGCAGTATTTTGTGAGTCCATTGGTAACCCCGCAGGTAATATTGTCGATATTGAGCGTTTAGCTAACATTGCTCATAGTAAAGGGGTGCCACTTATTGTTGATAATACTGTAGCTACCCCGTATTTATGCCGCCCATTTGAGTTAGGTGCCGATATAGTGGTTCATTCACTGACAAAGTATATAAACGGACACGGTACAGCTATTGGCGGTATGATTGTTGATTCAGGTAAATTTGATTGGAAAGCCAATGCCACACGCTTTGCAATGATGAATGAACCCGATCCGTCGTATCACAATGTGGTTTATACCGATGCCTTTGCAGAAGCAGCCTTTATTGGTCGTTGTAGAGTAGTGCCACTTAGAAATACCGGTGCAGCACTTGCGCCTAAAAACGCATCTGACATTTTAATTGGCCTAGAAACCTTAGGCTTACGAATGGATCGCCACTGCGAAAACGCGCAGCAACTGGCTGAATACCTAGAAAATCACCCTAAAGTTCTTTGGGTTAACTACGCTGGTTTAACATCAAGCCCATATAATGTAATGAGCCAAAAAATCACCAGTGGTAAAGCCTCAGGCATTTTAAGCTTTGGTATCGCGGGTGGCCTTGAAGCAGGCACGCGCTTTATTGATGCGCTTAATATGATCTTGCGTTTAGTTAATATTGGCGATGCTAAATCGCTGGCTTGTCACCCAGCGTCAACCACGCACCGCCAATTAAATGATGAAGAGCTTGCAAGCGCAGGTGTGAGCCGTGATTTAATTCGCCTATCAGTCGGTATTGAAAACATTGCCGATATTATTGCCGATGTAAGCCAAGCGCTCGATAAAGCATAGTTATAAAATTAAGAACCTTGCGTAAGTAAAGAAGGTGCTTTTGAAGCGCCTTTTTTATTAAGTTTAATTTGCTTGCTTTGTTTTATAAATGCATTTGTATAAAGTTTATTTAAAACGCCGCTGTGTAATTGTTGAAACTTACGTTTAAAAAAAGCTTTTTTAACCTTGGTTTTAGTAGCGCAGCTTGCAATATCACTCTGTATGTCTGTATTTTGCGAAACAGGGTATGGCATAAGCGAAAAACCATTTACGTGGGTTTCCCAAATATGCTGTAAGTCGCAATCTACAGGGCGGCCAAATTGAGCTGTGGCTTTAAGTAATTGCTTAGCCCCTTCATAGCTGATTGCCGTAGCACAACAGCCGGTCATTAGCTTTTTATGTATGACTAATTGCTGGTGGTTATTTAGGTTTTGCTGATAGGCAATAGGGCGAGTGCGGTTTTCATAAGCGGCGAGTTTAATAAGCTGCCAGGGCTGCTGTAGCTGCTCAATATTTTTTATCGCATTATGAATGCTCTCATCAATATAAAAGTCATCCTCGAGCACAATCGCGTAATCTAGTTTTTCATCAACTATTTTTTGCCATGCTTTACGGTGGCTTAAATAGCAGCCGATTTGGCCATTGCTTAGCGGATAGTGATACTGCTGTTTATTTAATTGCGGGCTGTAATGTAGGAACTTTTGTTGTGTACTTAATTGTGCGCCATCTACGGCATCAATCCGTTCAAATGACAAGTTAACACGTGCCAGTTGCGTTTGAGTATTTGCGAGTCGCTGCGCTGAGCGCGCTAAGTTTATTACAAATAATGCTGCCATGATGTTCACCCCTTACCGTTTTTAGCAATACTAAAGGGGGGCTGTTACACGCAAGTGGCAAATTTATGGCTTTTTTAAGTCAGCTCGCGGCTGCGCTAAAATGGCGTTTTTTTCTTCTTGGCTGAGGATGATCCAATCAAATATTTCTTCATTAGTTCGCCCGCAGCCAGTGCAATAACCGCAGCGGCGCTCACATATGCCTAAACAGTCTGTTTTTAACTTAGTGTTTGAGTGTGTGGGTTTTTGCATTTAATTTCCTAGCGGTGGAGCAATTTCAAAACGGGTAATATAGCGCGTTCTGCTTTGAGAGGTAAATAAGGTGATAACTGGGTGAGCTTCATCCAAAACAAAGTTACTACTCATTGAGGTTGCTGACTCTTTCGTATTTTCGTACCAGCCTTGTGACGCTACACATTGACGTATTTTATCCACTGTTTGTATATGTAGATTTGTGGCATGGGCTTGTTTGTTTTCACTCGTGCATTGATAACTAAACTGCTTATTATGTTGAGTAATGGTGCAGGTATTGCCTATAAAATGAGTATTAGCATGCCACTGGTTTATAAAATCCTTTCCCACTTTATTTGCTTTTACTGCATTAAAGCCGTTAGTGTGCGCATTAAGTAATGTGTTTAGTGGGCTACATGCGTTTTGCGTTTTTACTATTTTAGGCGCAGGGGCTTTTTGGCTTACACAGCCTGTTAGTACCAATAAGGATAAGGCTGTGATAATTGATTTATTCATAAGCAACGCTAAAAGAATTCGATAAGCTGCACCATACGCAACCTATGTAAAAAAATAAATACCATAACGTAAAAAGGCCCATAAAATATGGGCCTGTAAATGCGCTAAAATAAAGCAGCAGTATTATTTATGGCGACCTTGTAGGCATTTTACAACGTCTTCAAGAGCTAAGCCTTGGCGTTGTAGCAATACAGTAAGGTGGTAAATTAAATCAGCCGATTCGTTAGTAAGCTCATCGTTATCGTGTTTCATTGCAGCAAGCGCTACTTCTACGCCTTCTTCGCCCACTTTTTGACAGCTACGGCTTAAGTCTTTAGCAAATAATGAAGCGGTGTAGCTTTTTGCTGGGTCGTCGTTTTTACGCTCAACAATCACATCTTCTAATTGCGCTAAAAAGCTTAAGCTAGGTTTTGCGTCATCACCAAAGCAGCTTTGTGTGCCTAAGTGGCATGTTGGGCCTTCTGGATTAGCCAGTACTAAAATTGAGTCGAAGTCACAATCGGTATGCACCGATACTACGTTTAAGTAGTTTTCTGATGACTCACCTTTGGTCCATAAACGTGACTTTGAACGCGAGTAAAAGGTTACTTTGTTACTTTCAAGCGTTACCTTTAGTGCTTCGCTGTTCATGAAGCCTTGCATTAAAATAACACCAGAGCGAGCATCTTGAACGATCGCAGGGATCATTTCGCTTTTAGCAAAATCTACTTGGGTTTGGTTTTGTTGTGTTATTTGCATAGTCTTGCTGCCACTTGGTTATCAGTTAAAAATTGTTTTAATTCGCCAATGTTAATCACATTTTTGTGAAAAACGCTTGCTGCTAATGCGCCATCGACTTCGCTTTGTTTAAATACATCAACAAAGTCTTGCATACTGCCTGCACCGCCTGATGCGATTAAAGGAATATTACATAATGCGCGCATTTTACTTAGCTGCTCATTGTCGTAACCGTTTCGTACGCCATCTTGGTTCATACAGTTTAAAACAATTTCGCCTGCGCCTAAGTCTTGTACTCGTTTAACCCATTCCTCGGTTTTGTAACGTGTACGGCTTGATGCATTAGGATCGCCGGTTAATTGATACACTAAATACTCGCCGGTCACTTCATCGTAAAAGCTATCAATACCTACAACAACACATTGCTTACCAAATTCATCGTGTAGCTCTTTTATAAGCTCAGGGCGGGCAATAGCAGGGCTGTTAATACTTATTTTGTCAGCGCCACGCTCTAGTACACGTGCTGCATCGGCTACCGATTTAATACCGCCAGCCACACAAAATGGAATATCAATATGGCGGGCAATGCTCTCTACCCAATTTACATCAAGTAGGCGTTTTTCAACACTTGCGCTGATTTCATAAAAAACCAGTTCATCGGCGCCGGCATCGCTGTAGGCTTTTGCCATTGTTAAAATATCGCCCACTATTTCGTGGCCTTTAAATTTAACGCCTTTTACTACTTGGCCGTCTTTTACATCTAAACACGGGATTATGCGTTTTGATAACATGCCAACGCCTCCTCAACACTAAATGCGCCATCAAGTAGTGACTTACCTAAAATAACACCACCAACGCCCAGCTCTTTAAGTTTTTTAATGTCATCAAGTGAGCTTACCCCACCCGAAGCTTGTACTTTAATGCTGCTGTTATGGCGAGTTAAATCTTCGTAAAGCTCAAACGATGGGCCAGTCATGGTGCCATCTTTACTGATGTCCGTACATAAAAAGTCAATAACGCCCAAGCTTACATAAAAATCTACAAGCTCAAGTAAACCAAACTCAGATTCACTTAACCAACCATGGGTAGCAGGTGCCCAGCCCGTAGCTGTTTTATTTACATCAAGAGCAATAACAAAGTGCTCGGCGCCAAATTGTTCAACCCAGGCTTTTACTTGCTCGCGTTTTTCTACCGCCATAGAACCAATAACAACTTGGTTAGCACCGGCTTTTAGCCAATCGCTTACATC
>NZ_DCYU01000122.1:0-7936 GCF_002331165.1 Pseudoalteromonas sp. UBA2102 | reverse complement strand
CCAAATTAACTATGCCACTACATAAATAACAACCGATTAGTATTTCATACTCCCCTTTATTAAAAGAAAATGCATTTTCAATGTTTTCAATTTCTTCCTTAAAGTTTTGAATGATAGATCTTTTCTCGTTCGTAGATTCATTTTTTATAACTGAAGTATCAAAAGCAGTAAATATTTTCCCGCTATTTTGTTGAAGAAGCTCAAACTCACAGGGGAACATGTTTTTACATAAAACTAGTGCGAATAAATTATCATCCGATAAACTCTGATCATGGTTTACTAATTTTCTATAAAAATAGAATTCGTTAACTATGTTTTGTAAAACCCTCATATCTGAAATAAAAACAGTTACATCCCTTAAAAAATTATGAGATAGGTTTACACCTTTAATTGTGGAAATTAACTCTCGTATTTTTTCATATGAATTATTTGAGTGAATAACTGGAATTATGGGTAGTATAAAGTCGAAAAATTTAGTTCTTTCTGTTGCTGAGAAGCAATCATCTTTAGTTACATAAATAAACTTAATTCCATCCTTATGCTTACCTTTCACTGCATCACTATTATTCAAGATGATGTTTATTTCACGGAGCTTCGTGAATATCTCAGGCTTATTTAACCTCTCCAAGTCTTCAAATATTACCTTGTTATAATTTGAGCTAGAAAAAAAGTATACTAGTTCATCCAGAGTTCTATTCAACACTGAATCTGATTCTGAAAAGAAACTTACTTCCACATTTGTGGGATTTAAATAACTTATTTTGGATAGTGGTAGATTGTTTTTCAAATATTTGATTATAGATGCAATACCAAACAGGCAACCTGAAAGCATAACTAAAGATAAAGCAATGTTAAAAAATTCTAAATACTTCCCGAGTATTGGTCTAACAGGGTCAATAAAAATATAACTTTTTGGATTAAAAATATAAAAAATGGAAAGAAGCCAGAGCGAAGCAAATATGTAACTCTTCCATTTAATAGTATCTTCCGAAGTAGTTAATTTACTAAAACGAGATTTTGGAATTGTGGAAGAAGGCACTTTATAAATAATTTGCTGAATAATGCTTTTTTCTATATCAGCAAACTCAAACTCCCCTGACTTATTTGGAGTTTCCCCTGTCGCCACCATTTCATTAACCTGAAAAGAGGCTAATGAAACATCAATTGATGAATTAGAAAACTCAGTGTTTTTCTTTTTATAAGAGCTCACAAAGCTAGATTTACCAGATGAATATGGTCCAGTAATGGCTATATTATATGCTTTATCAGATGATATTACTTGGTCAAAAACATTTGAGACATCGCAATCTATCTCAACTTCATCTGTTGCGCTGAGAAAATATGGAGTATATCCATCACTCTTTTCTTCAGCTGAAATATCTTCAACAACCATCGTATAAAATCCTTTTTAAAAATAGCTTAAAAGTTTAAGCCAGCATATCTCAGTTTTTAATATAACAAAACTATCAGCCATATAATTAAGTTAATAACATATTGTTTGAAAAGAAAAAATAGGTTACCTCGACGCGCCAGCAAGCTGTACGCCTACAACAAACACTACATATAACTAACTTTAGTGCGCTCTTTGCATCGGTGATACGTTGGGTTTCGTGTCACTCAACCCAACCTACGTCGCTAATATCTTGTGCATTATAGTTAAAGGTTACTGCTTTAAAAGTCGTTGTTCTGGATTGTGTAAGTACTTTAAGCCGATTGTCACTATACGTGTATGTACCATTGTTATAACGCGTAGTTGAACATTACCAATAACCACAATTGAGCCTTTACTGATTTCTCCTGAGAGCTTTTGGTTGATCACCTCTTCCAAGCTTATGCCCTCTGGCGCGTCTATTTTCATGTGGTATGAGTAAAATATATCGCCTACTAGCGTAACCCCTTTCACTTTAAGTTCGTTGCGCGCTAAGTGACTGTCTTGGTGGTTTGTTTTATCGGTTGCTGTAAAAACTAAATCAACAAAAGGTCTGTTAGCAGGTTTTAAAACAACAAATAAATGATCGTTTGGTTTTAATTTAGTTGAGCCGCGTGGCGGTATGATTGAAGGTCCTCGTGTGATCATGGCTACAACTACACTTTCTGGTAGTGCAGCATGTGACAAACTGCGCCCAGAAACCCGAGAAACATCACTTAACGTATACTCTACAATTTCTATATCAATATCATTTAAGGCGGTAATTTCGAGTGTTGCAGCTGCTAAATCAGGTGGCGGCTCTATTAAACTTAACTTTTTAGCCATCCAAGGCATAGTTGAGCCTTGCAACGTGGCCGAGATTAACACCACGAAAAAAACCACATTAAAAATAAGCTCGGCCCCTGAAAGGCCAAACAACAGTGGGAATATAGCTAAAATAATCGGCACTGAGCCTCTTAGCCCCACCCAAGATACAAATAAAGTTTCGCGATTATTAAAGCCAAATAATTTTAAAATTGGCGCTACCGCTAGTGGGCGAGCCACAAAAATAAGTGCCAGTGCAATCAGTAACCCTTCTAGCCATACATCAACGAGTGATGATGGATTAATAAGCAGCCCCAATACAACAAACATGGTTATTTGCCCAAGCCACGCTAAACCGTCATGAAACAGAAAAATACCGCGTTTATATACAAATTTACTGTTACCTAAAATAACGCCGGTTATAAATACAGCTAAAAAGCCACTGCCGCCAAGCGTTGCAGAAAGGCCAAAAGAAAGCAGCCCAAATGCGGTTACCATTACTAAATACAAACCTGATGCATTTAATTTTATTCGATTAATAAACCACACCGACACCTTACCAATTAAAAACCCACAAACGGCGCCTACGCCCATTTGCTGGGCAAATAACTGCAGTAAACCAAGCCCTATTGGCATGTCGTTAACGAGCATTTCGAGCAAGCCAACCGTTAGAAAAATAGCCATTGGATCGTTCGAGGCACTTTCTATTTCAAGGGTTGATTTAAGTTTTTTATTTAGGTGAATACCAGCGCTACGTAACAGTGCAAACACGGCAGCGGCATCAGTAGAGCCAACAATGGCCCCAAGTAAAACGCCTTGTAATACGGGTAAGTCTAAAATATAAGTGGCGACAAGGCCGGTAATTACAGCCGTTAAAAGCACCCCGACCGTTGCTAAAGCCGAAGCAGGTTTCCACACTTGTTTAATAGAGCTGGTTGGCGTTTGTAGCCCACCATCAAATAGAATAATAGCCAGTGCTAACGTGCCCAGAGCATGCGCAGCCTCTGCGTTATCGAATGATATACCGGCAATACCGTCTTCACCTGCCAGCATGCCCACCAGTAAAAATAGCACGAGCACTGGTAAGCCAACGCGCGCAGATAGCTTGCTCGAGATAACCCCTAGTAAAATTAAAATGGCACTAACAAGAATGATATTATCTATTACAAACATAGTGTGGGTTTACAGCCTTGTATAAGTTAAAAAGTAAGAATTTATAGCTATTAAAAAGCTTAAAGCTCATGCCATACAATAACCTAAAAAATATAAATACGGGTACTTAACTGCATATTTAAAACAAAAAGCCTGCGATTAAGCAGGCTTTCGTATATTTAGTAGAGTCCTCTCATAAAATATTTAAAACTGTCTTTTCAGCCTTAACTCTATGAGAATCCGTTTTCAATATCCCGAAAAGTCCATTGTCCATTTGGATCAGCTATATCGATTAACTCACACGCTTTTTTATTCCAAGCCGCTAAACACGTAATATAGTTAGTTAATTGATGATAGGCTCTATCCGGCGCATCAGGACGTATTCTTGACATAGTGAAACCTGAATAAGTAGCGCCACTACCTACCCAACTAACAATAGAGGATACGGCTCCACCTCCAGGAACAACAAAACCAACTGTAGTTGTGACCAGTCCTAATATAGTAGCTGTTCTTTCTACTGCGTTACCTGTTTTCATAATATCACTGCTTATTACAGGGTGTAATAAAGCTAACAAATTAACTGCTTGTGGTTGATTAGAAGCAACGGCAACATCATTGGATGTTTTGGTAGTATTAGTTGGTGCGGCTCTCCCACCACGCATTGCAGGTAGTAAGCTATTAAAAGATTTTTGGCTATTATTACTTGTGGAAAAAGTTACTGACTGTGTACTCAAGCCTCCGGCTTTAACTCTTTTTTCATCTCGTGGCGTTACAGTTGATTTGTAAGTGCGCTGTAACCTCCTATAAACAGCTGCACTGCATTGAGTCATTTGTATAGCTAATGCTGCTTGCTCTTTGAAGTCTCGACCGATTGCTCGCTCTGATAACTGAGTTAGCTGATTTTTCTTTTTAAGAGCTTGCTGACCAATCATAATATCCATAAAAATGTCCTTATTTATTATTTAATTGGTGAAATCATATCATTTAAAGTTACGTAGAGAAATCCTGACAAGCTACTATTACAATGATTTAAGGTACATAAAAAGCTGCTTCAGAGTATTCGATTTATGCTTCTTTAACAGAGGAATATCTTAAGTATGAACCATAACTATATGTAAAACATAGGCCCTTTACTAAGTTTACTTAGTGAATTATTTGAGGCTTAATATTACTAAAATCACTGTGGATTGTAATCTCTACATTATTAGGTTTTATAACAACATCGCTTAAACCCGTATTAGTGAAATACTCTTCGAAGCCCTGCTGATATTCAGGAAGAACCTGCTTATATGCAGTAATAAATAAACTCAGCTTTTTAGCTATAGTTGGATACACAGCTGCAAGGTCTCGTAGCTTTTCAGGCTCAGAAAAAGCAAATTCGGCGAAAATATTAAAGTCGTTCTCAATATTAGTTTTACCGTAGGTAGATAAAAATCCATTTTCATAATCAGGCCCTATACTTCTATCTTGCGTTAAAGCCTCATAATTCGAGGAAGCAGGACTCCAACTTTCAGGCAACAGACCTTGCCATGCAAGATTAACAAAAGGGGAGCATAAATAAATTAAAGAACTAAGCTCGTGATGAACTCCCCGTAACGAATTTTCATAATTGAAGTTAGTACCGTTCTTATCTGAGATATTTGATAATATTATAGAATTTCTTGAATATGTCCCCCCCGCTTCAGCCCCCTCCATGAGCATAGGTCCTGAAATATAAATAGCATTAATAAATTTGGAAACAAAGCCTTTAGGGTATGTCGTTAATGCGGCATCAATACCATCAAGTGACTCAGAAGCATCTGCAAACGTAGTCATTTCCATTTCAAGAATTGGAAGCTCTCCATCACTGACTGCAAATTGTTCAGGAAAAAATAAACGTGTATCGCCAGCTTTTATATCGAGCTGGTATGTTTTTGCTAACCTATTAGATTGCTCTGTTTCACTTTCTTGGTAAAAGCATGAGTTCAAAAATAATAAAAAACTAAAAAGGAGAAAAGCTTTATTTTTATTTTAACAATCCTTGTTTTATGCCCTAAAAAAGCCTGCGTATTTGCAGGCTTTCAAGGCATTTTATAATAATTAAAACTCAGTATTTACAACACGTTTTATAACACTATTATGCTTGTTACTAAGTACGCTATAAACGTCAGTGCGCCGCCAAATAACGCATACGGTAGCTGCGTTTTAACGTGGGTGAGTAAGTCACACCCCGAGGCGAGTGCCGATACGGCGCTGGTGTCGGATATAGGGGAGCAGTGATCGCCAAATATACCGCCGCCTAAAATAGCGCCTACAACCAGTGAAGGTGGCAAACCGAGCGCTTGAATAAGCGGTACGCCAATAGGAATAAGTATGGCAAATGTGCCCCACGAGGTACCCGTAGTAAACGACATAACCGCGCCGGTTAAAAACAGCACTGGTACAATTAAGTAAATAGGTAAGTAATCGCCCACTAGTGATGCGACAAATACGCCCGTGCCTAGCTCTTTTAAGCTTGCGCCCAGTGTAAGTGAAAGCAATACAATGCTCACCAGCGGTAATAACTCGCCCATGCCTTTAAAGCCGGTATCGACTAATTGATGGTGAGTAAATTGGCGCGAGCTAATCATTAAAACATATGCAACCACAATGGCTAATACCGTTGCGTATAAAACTGATTTAGAGCCGCTGCCTTCTGCAAGTACGCCGTTGCCGGTGTAAAACATAAAGCCTACCATGCTCACAATTAAGGTAAGTAATGGCACGAGCATGTAACGCGCTTTAGAGCCTTTTACTTCTTCTTTTAGGTCGGTTTTTTGTAGCTCTAGTTTTTGCTCGGCTTCTTTCATTGGGCCGTGTACTTTATCAAACGCGATAGTGTAAAACACAATGACTAGCGTGATAATGGCGTAAAAGTTGTACCCTACGCTGCCCCATAAAATAGAAACCGACGATTCGCTTAGCTCGTAATTGCCAAGTAAACCCAGTACAAATGCGCCCCAACCGTTAAGTAATATTAAAATACACACAGGTGCACTGGTGCTATCAATAATATAAGCAAGGCGGGCTCGGCTCATTTTAAATTTGTCGAACAGGCCACGCGATACAATACCTGAGGTTAATACGCTGAGGTTTGACTCTATAAATACCGCGATGCCGGTAAACATGGTTAAAAAGCCAACTTGGCGCTTACTTTTTGCAATGCCTTTATTCATAAGCATATTAACGGTGGCTGCTACGCCGCCAGATTCGCGTATGTAGGCAAGCAAGGCACCAATCATAATACTGAATATTAAAATGCGAGTGTTACCCGGCGAGCTGGCTACCGATATTATGCGCTCAACGGTATTTAAAAATGTAGCAAATAAGGTATTACCCTCGCCTTGTATAGCGAGTAAAAATTCTGACGAAGCCACGGCCACCAAAAGTGCCATTATTACTTCTTTTCGCCAAAATACGATAGCGATAGCAATGAGCGGCGGTAATATAGAATACCAAGACATAAATTAACCTTTATTTATAGCGAAGTGCGTTCGCTTTATTCACGTTGAAACGCTTATTTTACAGGCCGTTTTAAAAATGTGGCCTGAATTTGTAAACCGCTTAGCTTAATGGATTGGCTTAGTTAAGTCACCTGCAAATAAATCACTTAAGGCACTGCACTTAGGCCGTTTTAGCCTAAACGATAATTTATTGATTTAGTAGTGCTTCGTAAATAAGCGATACCACCGAGCCATATTGCGCGGTCTCGTATTGTTTGCCCAAAAACTGGTAATGTTTTTGGCTTCCTTTTATTTTTGTGTGCCGCGCATTGGTCAATAAAATAATGGCTAAATCGTAGGTTGGATCAATAACCGTTACTGTGCCCGTCCAGCCGGTGTGCCCATACGCTTGTGCGCTTGCGTAAGGGCCAAAATGCCAACGCCTGGCTTGGTTGTTACCCGCAAGCCTAAAGCCTAGGCCATAGGTTTCGTTGTTTAATTGTGGCGTTACAAACTGCGCTAAGGTTGATGCGCTAAATAACTGGGTATTGCCAAAGCCACCTTGGTTTAATAGTACTTGGCAAAGCACAGCTAAATCGGGTGCATTACTAAATAAACCGGCATGCCCTGCTACGCCATCAAACGAATAAAATGCTCGCTCGTCGTGCACTTCGCCCTGCAAGACATTGGTACGAATATTATCAAAGGTAATACGGCCATCACGGGTATTGCCGCTAAGCTCGGTTGCTGCAAATTCAGCGCGTTTAAAGCCCTTTTTAAGTGGGTTAAATACCGTATTGGTCAGTTTAAGTGGGGCGTAAATGTGTTGCTCGAGGTAGTCATCAAGTGGTTGCCCGGTTATACGCTCAACTAGTACGCCTAAAATCATGTAATCAATATCGGAGTAAACAGCTTGTGCGGGGTATTTATTGCTCAGCGGCACTTGCGTAAGTAACAGCTGCTTTGTGGTTTGGCTATTTTGCGAAAAATACGCATCACCATTTTTAGCACCTTTACGATGAAAATCAAACACAGGCGGGTAACCCGCTGTATGCGTGAGTAAATCTTTAACTGTGCGCAGCTCGCGGCC
>NZ_DCYU01000002.1:36001-47325 GCF_002331165.1 Pseudoalteromonas sp. UBA2102 | reverse complement strand
TTAACGTTTTTAAAGCTTGCTATAAAACCACAAGACACAAAAAAGCCGCGGTCAAGACCACGGCTTTTTAAATACTGACTTAATAACTAAATTAAGAAAGGATTTCGTGTAGCTCAACGTCAAATACAAGCGTTGAGAAAGGTGCAATTGCAGCACCTGCACCACGTTCACCATAAGCAAGCTCATGAGGAACGTAAATACGCCATTTAGTGCCAACTGGCATCATTTGTAAAGCTTCAGTCCAACCTTTGATCACGCCACCTACTGGGAATTCAGCTGGTTGACCGCGCTCGTAAGAGCTATCAAATACTGTACCGTTAATTAATGTACCGTGGTAATCAACACGTACTGTAGACTCAGCAGTTGGCTTTTCGCCTTCGCCTGTTGCTAGTACTTCGTATTGTAAACCAGACTCGGTAACAGTGATTTCAGGACGCTTAGCGTTTTCTTCTAAGAATGCAATACCTTCAGCAGAAAGTACTTTTGCTTCTTCTTCACGACGCGCTTGGATCTCTTCGTTAATTTTTTCAAATGCAGCTTGGATCTCAGGGATCTCAACTTGAAAAGCGCTACCAGCGTACGCATCTTTCATGCCTTCAAATACTGAATTTAGGTTTAAGCCTTCAAAAGGGTTAGACTTAAGTTGCTCACCCATTTGTAAGCCAATACCGTAACTTGCTTTTTCAGCATCTGTAGTAAAATTATCTGACATAATGTGTTTTTCACGTTTTGTTAGTTAAAAGACGCGTACATGCTAACATAAAATAAAACCGGTTTGGGGCTAGTTTTTACTGTGTTTTACCTTAATTTTGCCAACTATGTAGCTACAAAGGGGTAAACTGAATAAAAATCCAACAAGCAATGGCCACGCTAGTAAACCGCCACTGCCAAACAGCACCAATGGCACTAATACTAAACCAACTAAAGCAATAAAAGCTGCGCCAATGACAGGCCAATGCGTATCGTACTTAGTAATAAGATGCGCAGTTAATACGTTAAAGCCAATGCCATACACAAAGGCGGTGATAAGCGTTGCGTCTGGTTGTGCATCTGCTGCCATTTTTATTAATAAATTAATCGCGCTTTGATAACAGTAGCCAAATACAATCCACAGTAGTACATGCTTTACTAAGCGTTGCGATGTTGTAAGGTTTGCTTCTTTTGACATTTATTAAACTCCACAAAGCAAAAAACCGCCCATAAGGCGGTTTTTTTAAATAATGGTGGAGAGATAGGGATTTGAACCCTAGATAGGCTACAAACCTATGCCGGTTTTCAAGACCGGTGCATTCGACCACTCTGCCATCTCTCCGTACGGCGCGAATAATAGGGGGTATTGAGCAACTTGTAAAGACCTAAATGTAAATAATTAGCTAAAAACAGCATTTGGTTCAAAAAACCACCACAAATAGCTAAAAACCTACATTGCTCATTGCCCTATTAATAATATTGCTTTGGCCTACGTGCAATCCACGAACAAATTAAGCACAGTAATAAACTAAGTGCTAAAAATGTAACGCTTTGAAATATTAAATCAAAACGGTTTAAATCATCACTTGGTACAACCACAAATAAAAATGCTGGTAATACACTAAGCAATAACACATAAAAACAAATTTTAAAGGCCCGACCAAAATCAAACCTTTTAGACTGCTGCATCCACCAGGTTAATAAAACAAGCATTCCCATAGCAGAGCCAGCTATAAAATGTGCAGTATTCGTGCTCATTGCCACATAAAGTGTAATAAAAGCACCCACTATTCCCCAAATTGACCATGCCAGCCAATTCTCTTTTTCTTGTAAAAATAAATTTCCCATCGTTTTCGTCTTCTTTATCGTTATTTTTATTAAGACTTTCCATACTTTAACAAAAAACAACCGATTAAAAAACAAACTGAAGAAGAAAAAGTTAACCTATATTGCTTCCGTGCGCTTCTCACAGCTAAATCAAAAAAGGACGAGCCTAACAGCAGCAACCTTAATGCTATATGACTGCGCAGAACTGCAATAGTTCATTATTTATTATAAATAAGTGAAGTAATCATCTGGTTTATGCTTAGCTGCCTTTTTGCACTCAATCTCTGGGGTGCCTAAATATAAATACCCAACAATTTCATCTTGCTCGTCTAAATTAAGGGCATTTTTGACTGCTGTGCTTTGTGCAAAATACCCTGTACGCCATACACCACCTAAACCTTGTGCAAATGCGGCTTGTTGCATGGCAAGTACACTGCAACCGGCGCTTTGTACTTGCTCAATACGCGGCACTTTTGGATGGGCTTGATACTTAGCAATAGCAATAATGATCATCGGTGCGCGCAGCACAAGCTCTTTTGCGCGTTTAATCACTTTTTCTTCTTGCTGCTCAGCAACGGCGCTTTGATGGTATATCTCACCTAATTTATGGCGGGCATCACCTTGAACAACAATAAACTGCCAAGGCGCAATACATCCGTGATCAGGCACCCGTAACGCGGCTTGCTTTATTATATCGAGCTGCTCTGAATTTGGCCCTGGGGCGGTTAATTTAGCGTCAGATTGGCGGGTTAGTAAAAGCTCAATAGCATCCATAGCGTACTCTCATAATTCAAAACGTTAGAGTACCATTTATGCCTTTAAAAAATAAACTCTGCGTAATTATCAATTTTATTAAAACCCTACTTATTCTTTCGTATTACAGCGCCATTACTGCGTAAACAATATTCATATACCACTGTATAAATCCGAGAGAGGCGCGATGCGTTTAACACACGTTACAAACAAAAAGGGCGTATAAAAAATATTTATACGCCCTTTTTAAACCAATTTGTTTGCTACTCTTTTACTACTGCACGCCTGAGCCAATAATCAACACTAACAAAGCGACCGCCACCTACAAAAAACAAGCTAAGTAACATGGCAAAATAAATAGCAGAAAATTCAATACCGTTATTTATTATGGAAGGTTTCCCTTTTTCATATAAGTAATCAGTAAATCCGTGCTCTTCAACTATACCCCTAATTTTACCTATACGTTCTTGTACTTCTAGTGAGTTTTCAAGGCTTTCTTTAGCCCCTGGAATTGATAACCAATCAAGTACTTGAGCTGAACTGGTTGTAGGGTTTGATGGCGCTATAGCAAACCAACCATTATGCCAATGTACTGTTGTTGCTGCCACAACCATTGTAAACATCAGCGGAATGCTTACTAAGCGGGTAAATAGCCCAAAGAGTAAAAACCACCCACCTAAAAATTCACTCCAGCCTGCTAAAAAGGCAAGTAAGTCTGGAAATGGTAAACCTAAACCCCATTCACTATTGCCAAACCATTGCACAACGCTTGCATCAGCAAGAAAATAGCTAAAAAAGCCGTCGGTTTCTCCACTTAGGGCTAATTTATTAAAGCCCGCAATAATCATTACGGGGGCTAAAATCAAGCGAAAAAGTAACGCAGGTAATCCGTCGGCATACGATAGATTACCCATGATTTTATTATACAAACGAAATAATTTACTCATGTGTGGCCTGCTTTGTCAGTGTATTAAGTTATGAACTCTATACACACAAGACCTGAGGGTACTGTAAATTATTTCATTTTATTAACACTGTTAAATGGCTCTGGCCACTTGAAGCGCTTCAAAAATTGCACGCTTTGCATCAATTGCTGCTGCTAATTTAGCGCCACCAATAACATGTACCTTTGCATTGTCACGGTGTTGCTCAAGCACTTCATTATTAGAAACCTGCCCTATACACGCAATAACCGTATCAACCGGCAGTACTTGTTTTTCTCCAGCAACAGTAACTGTAAGGCCGTTTTTATCAAAACTGTGGTACTGGCAATCAGCAATTTGTTTAACACCATGTTGCTTAGCAACTTGACGATGTATCCAGCCTGTGGTTTTTCCAAGCCCGCTACCAAAGCGCCCTGCACTGCGTTTTAGCATGTATAATTGTCGCTCATCTTTGTGCGGCTCTGCCTCGCACTCAATACCCCACTGCTTTTTAAACTCAGGAATAGATTGCGATTTATGTTCACTTAAAAAAGCAACCATATCAAAGCCAATACCGCCGGCACCTAAAATGGCTATTGATTTGCCCAGTTCGACCTCACCGCGTATAACTTCATCATAAGCAAATACACGCTTAGAGTCTGCGCATTCAATTGCAGCTTCACGCGGGCGTACACCTGTGGCAAATACGATGTCATCGTATTTTTGTAACATTGCATCATCGTATGCTCTACCAAGCTCTACATTTACGTTGAGCCTTTCAAGCTCATTAGTAAAGTAGCTAAGCGTATGGTTAAAGTCTTCTTTACCTGGAATTTGCATGGCTAGATTAAATTGGCCACCCATTTGTGTTTTTTGATCGATAAGCGTTACTGTGTGCCCTTTTTCAGCCAAATAACAACTTGCCGAGAGCCCAGCAGGGCCCGCGCCAACAACTAATACATTTTTAGCTTTAGAAGCTTTATCTAACGGGTAATCAAGTTCAAAGGCGGCTTGTGGGTTAACTAAACAGGTTGCACGTTTATTTTTAAAAACGTGGTCTAAACATCCTTGGTTACAGCCAATACAAATATTTATTTGTTTAGTTTGCTGATTTTGATATTTGTTAAAAAACTCCGGATCGGCTAATAAAGGGCGCGCCATTGAAATTAAATCGGCTTCATTATCATTAAGGATTTGGTTGGCTATATCCGGCGTATTAATACGGTTTACAGCTATAACAGGTACATTCACCACTGACTTTAATCGTTTTGAAGCTTCTTTAAATGCTCCAGGAGGCACCATACTGGCGATTGTTGGCACGCGTGCTTCATGCCACCCAATGCCAGTATTAAAAATATCCACACCGGCTTGCTCAAGTGCTTTTGCCTGAATAGTGACTTCATCAGGGGTTGAGCCATTCGGGATTAGGTCCATAACAGATAATCTAAAAATAATTAAAAACGTATCAGATACTTTAGCCCTAACGGCTTTAACTATTTCAAGCGCTAATCGCATTCTATTTTCTAGGCTGCCACCAAATTCGTCATCGCGCTTATTGGTGTGTGGCGCCATAAATTCATTAATTAAGTAACCTTCAGAGCCCATTACTTCAACACCATCGTAACCTGCTTTTTCTGCCATATAGGCAGAGTGCGCAAAGTCTTTAATGGTTTTTTTAATCGAGCCTAACGACATTTGTTTAGGTTTGTATGGATTTATAGGCGCTTGAATAGCGCTCGGGGCCTGGTTAAACGGATGATAAGCGTATCGACCAGCATGTAAAAGCTGCAAACATATTTTTCCGCCATGTTTATGAACGGCGCCTGTGTATGCACGGTGTTTAAATACATCATAATAGCTGTTAAATGATGAAGAAATAGGCGTTAATTTACCGCGTAAGTTAGGGCTGTAGCCCCCGGTAATGATCATGGCCGTGCCGCCTTTAGCGCGCGCCTCGTAAAAAGCGCTTAACCTTTTGCGGTTGTGCCAGCCCTCTTCAAGGCCTGTATGCATTGAGCCCATTACCAAGCGGTTTCGTAATTGTGTGTGTTTTAATTGTAATTGTTGTTCTAACATCCTGTGCCCCGTTAACTGGTCTAACCTGTATACATTAGCTAATTCTGCTTTAATGGCAAGTAATAAGCAATATGTGGCTGCATTTAATTAAAAATACTATTAAAAACGTATATTTATGTAACCTCATAAACACTTCGTTACGATTTAGCAGTTAAAATTATTTTTATTCTAGGCTAAGATGGAACTAATGTATTAGCTGTACCAAATTAAGGAGCTATTTTGATAGCAAAGGTATTTAGAGGTATTTGGGCTGGAATAAACTTTTCTCGTCGTTTAATACTCAACATTTTGTTTTTATTACTGGTTGTTGTATTTTTTATGTCGCTATCAAGCGATGACGATACAATAATAATAGAAGATGGCTCTGTACTTAGGCTTAATCTTAATGGGCCTATTGTGGAAGAAAAAACATATATAGACCCTGTCGAAGCAGCCATTAACGATGCTACGTCTAATTCAGAAGCACCTAGTGAAATTTTACTTGATGATGTAGTCAAAGTGATTGATGAAGCCACTAATGACGACCGCATCAGCGTTATCTTACTAGATTTGCAAGAAATGCCGAAAGCCCACCTAAATAAGCTAAAGCGTATTACTAAATCGTTAGATGCCTTTAAGCAAGCGGGTAAAAAAGTGATTGCATCGGGCTACTATTACACTCAATCGCAATATTATATTGCATCGCATGCCGATGAAATTGCAATGCATCCTTATGGTTCGGTAGCCATTGAAGGCTATGGAATGTATCCACTTTACTTTAAAGAAGCACTAGAAAAACTTAAAGTAACGCAGCATATTTTCCGTGTCGGTACGTTTAAGTCGGCGGTAGAGCCGTTTATTCGTAACGATATGTCTGATGCTGCTAAAGAAGCAAACCGTGTTTGGCTTGGTGCATTATGGAGCGAATATAAGCAAGATGTTGCTGCAGTTCGCCCTTTTGATGAATCGAACTTTGACGAAACCATGGATGCTTACCTTGCTAAAATGAAGGCTGTAAATGGCGATGCAGGTAAATATGCACTTGACCATCAATGGGTCGACTCGCTTAAAACAACTCAGCAAATTCGCCAACAACTCATTGATTTAGTTGGCGCACAAGAAGACGGTAAAACATTTAAGCAAGTGTCTTTTCGTGAATACTTAAGCTTAGTTAAGCCCCCTATCGAATTTGATAACCCAATTACAGAAAAAGTTGCCGTAGTTGTTGCTAAAGGTACGATTGTTGATGGTGAGCGCAAAGCAGGTGAAATTGGCGGTGACTCTACCGCAGCACTACTTCGCAAAGCACGCCTTGATGATAAAGTAAAAGCGGTTGTTTTACGTATTGATTCAGGTGGCGGCAGCATGTTTGCCTCTGAGGTTATTCGTGCTGAAGTATTAGCACTTAAAGCCGCAGGCAAACCTGTAATCGCATCAATGAGCTCAGTTGCCGCATCTGGCGGTTATTGGATTGCCTCAGCAGCTAACGAAATTTGGGCAGCACCAAGTACTATCACCGGCTCTATTGGTGTGTTTGGTACATTTATGACTTTTGAAGATACTTTATCTGAAATTGGTGTGTACTCAGATGGTGTTGCAACGTCAGAAATGGCTGGATTTTCTATTACTCGCCCGCTTAATGAAAAAATGGCGCAAGTTATTCAAATGAGTGTTGAAGAAGCTTATAGCCGCTTTATAGATGTGGTTGCTGATGCTCGCAATATGACACCAGAGCAAGTTGATAAAATTGCACAAGGGCGTGTGTGGATTGCTTCACAAGCACAAGAGCTTGGCCTAGTTGATAAGCTTGGTGATAAACAAGATGCGATTGATGCTGCAGCGGCACTTGCAAAACTTAATCACTACGAAGTGAAAACAATTAAGCAAGACCTAAGCCCGCAAGAAAAAATGCTGCAAGATATTTTTGGCAGTGCATCCGTTAAATCTATGCTTGGCTTAAATACAGATACAGCCTCTGTTTTAGCCACTCAAGCTAATATTAATACGGTGATAAAGCGCCTAAGTAGTGAAGTAGCTGATCTGAAAGACTATAACGATCCGCAGGGTGTATACGCACGTTGTTTAGAGTGTAGCGTTGCACAATAAAAGTGCACGTATTTACTCAAGCAGCTGTATTTAAAACAACTTAACGTTATACTAAGCCCAGTTTTTTTACTGGGCTTTTTTTATGAAACGTAAACGCATTTATATCGCATACACTGGCGGTACCATAGGTATGAAAAAATCGAGCCGTGGCTACATTCCGGCTGAAGGTTTTTTAACAGAAACAGTGGTCAATAACGCAGAATTTAACCGTGAAGAAATGCCCCTTTTTGATATTCACGAGTACTGCCCTTTAATCGATTCATCAGATATGTCGCCAGCGCATTGGCAACTAATAGCTGATGACATTAAAAGCAAATACCACGATTACGATGGTTTTGTGGTACTTCATGGCACCGATACAATGGCTTACACAGCCTCTGCCCTGTCGTTCATGTTCGAAAACTTAACTAAACCCGTTATTGTTACTGGCTCACAAATTCCTTTATCGCAATTACGCTCTGACGGCCAAGTTAACTTATTAAACGCCATGTTTTTAGCGGCTAATTACCCTATTGCTGAAGTGAGCTTATTTTTTAATAACCAATTATTTAGAGGTAACCGAGCCACGAAAGCACATGCCGATGGTTTTAATGCTTTTGCATCTCCTAACCTAGAGCCTTTAGCGTTATCTGGAATTAATATTCAGCTAATTAAAGGTCAGCTAAGCCCTTATGTAGAAAACGAACTACAGGTAACCACCATTACACCTCAGCCAATTGGTGTACTTTATTTATACCCAGGCATTAGTAAAGACGTGGTTAAAAGTTTGGTGAATGACAATATAAAAGCACTAGTATTGCTTAGCTTTGGCGTAGGTAATGCCCCACAAGACCCCGACTTTTTAGACGTGCTAAGTGAGGCAAGTAAACGCGGCATGGTTATTGTTAATTTAACGCAGTGTTTAAAAGGCCATGTAAATATGGGCGGTTACGCTACGGGTAACGCGTTATTAAATATAGGTGTAATAAGTGGCTACGATATGACACTAGAGGCGTGTTTAACAAAGCTGCATTATTTGTTTAGCCAAAACCTAGAAATTGAAACGATTCGCCATTTAATGCAAGACAATTTACGCGGTGAATTAAGCCGCTAATTTTAGTGACCAAAACGCAAAAGGCACGCTAAATAGCGTGCCTTTATTAATTTATAAACGCGTTAATTATCTTACTTTCGCGTCTATACCCACTAAGTCAGTTAAGTGGCACACTTCACCTGAGTGAGTTTTAATACCATGCTCACCAAAGTAATCACGCTGAGCTTGTACTAAATGCCCATTACTTGGTGTGGTTAATGTGGCTAAATACGTTTGTGTTGATGCAAGTACAGGGAACGCTAAGCCAGTCATTACAGCTTGCCCAGTTACTTTGCGAAGCGCATTAGATTCATTTTCAAGCGTATCAATGTATTCTACGCCTTGCGCTACGCTATCTAGGTAGTCAGCGCGAATAATACAACCCGCACGCCATGTTTGCAGCGTTTTAGACAAGTCTACTTTCCACTGATGGGTACGAGATGCCCCTTTAATTAACGCTAAACCTTGGCGATACGCTAATAAGCTCGCCAATGTAAATGCATCTTTTAGCTCTTCAAGGTCAATATCAACCTTGTTTGTAGCTTTAGCGGCATACGTCATTTCTTGTGCAGCGGTGGTGTCACATACATTGGTTAAGTGGCGAGCTTGCACCGCGGCAACCAGTGAAGGAACAGCAATACCCAGTTCAAGTGCATTTTGCGCAGTCCACAGGCCTGTGCCTTTTGCGCCTACTTTATTATCAATTAAATCAACAAGCGGTTCTTGCTTGGTGTTTTCAAGAGATAAAATATGGCTAGAAATAGCAAGTAAGTAGCTATTTAAGTGACCGGTAGACCAGTCATCAAAAATTTCAGCCACTTCTTTTGGTGAGCGACCTGTGCCAATACGAAGTAGTTGATACACTTCAGCAATAAGCTGCATAATTGCGTATTCAATGCCGTTGTGAACCATTTTTACAAAATGGCCACTGGCCGATTGACCAACGCGTGCAAAACACGACTCGCCATTGTAGCTAGCGGCTACTTTTTCAAACCACGGTTCGATACGCTCCCAACCGCCTTCTGAGCCACTTGCCATCATTGCAGGACCATGACGAGCGCCTTCGGCACCGCCAGAAATACCCATGGTGGCAAATTCAAATTTGTTTTGATACTTAAGTTTACGATTAATGCCGTCTTTGTAGTTACTGTTACCACAATCTACAATCATATCGTTACACTGTACGCCAGCTTCAACAAGCTCATTACACACAGCATCAACCAGTTCGCCTGCAGGCACTAATAATAAAATAGAGCGAGGTGCTTCTAAACGCCTTACCATGTCTCCTAAATCAGAAACAATATGAAGTCTATCGGCCATGCCTTGCGATTTAGCACAACTTAATAACTCTTCACCCGCATGTGGGTTTTTATCATATGCGACTAACGTTATGCCTTTTTCAATCATGTTTAAGGCAATATTTTTGCCCATAACGCCTAACCCGACTAATGCAACTTGCATTTAGTGTCCTCCTCGGTAACAACTATTTGGTTAGTAAACTAAGTAATTCATTAAATAATACCGCGTGCATTATACTCATACCGTCATAAAATGCGAACGTTGAGCTAATACAGCATGCTTTTTTATTACGCTATTAAAAAGCACTGCAATTGTATCAAATATAAGGGCTGTGCGGTTACAAATACTCTGCGTATTTTGAATTTAAGATCATTGACGGATTTTGACACCGGTGTCATAATGATGACATATTCGTTTTGTATAAAATAGTGGCAATACTAACTAGTTTGCCTATAACTAAAAATGTTTATACATAAGTTATAAGTATTTTGAAGTCACAAAATAACCGTCAACCTGCTTACACATCTAAGCACACAGGAGAATTTGATGCTAAGACGCACAAAAATAGTCGCTACACTTGGGCCTGCAACAGATCGAGATAACAATCTAGAAAAAATTATTCGCGCTGGCGCTAATGTAGTACGTTTAAACTTCTCACATGGTGTTGCACAAGATCATAAAGACCGTGCACAAGCTGTACGCGAGATAGCCACAAAATTAGGTAAACATGTTGCTATCCTTGCAGACCTTCAAGGTCCTAAAATTCGTGTTTCAACGTTTAAAGAAGGTAAAGTAAACCTTGAAGTAGGCGCTAAATTCACCCTAGATGCAAAAATGGAAAAAGGTGAAGGCGACGTAAACGCGGTAGGTATTGATTACAAAGAATTACCACAAGATGTAAGCCCTGGCGATTTATTACTATTAAACGATGGCCTTATTCAACTAACCGTTGAGCAAGTAGAAGGTCACTTGGTGCACTGCTCGGTTACCGTAGGTGGTGTATTATCAAATAATAAGGGCATTAACCGTTTAGGCGGTGGTTTAACAGCCCCTGCGTTTACAGAAAAAGACAAAGAAGATTTAATCACTGCCGCTGAAATAGATGTTGATTACATTGCAGTATCGTTCCCACGCAGTGGCGATGATATGCGTTATGTACGCTCTTTAGCAGAAGCTGCAGGTTCTAAAGCACAACTACTTGCAAAAATTGAACGTGCAGAAGCCGTAGAAACACAAGAAGCCGTAGATGACATTGTTTTAGCATCAGACGCTGTAATGGTTGCTCGTGGCGATTTAGGTGTTGAAATTGGTGATGCTGC
>NZ_DCYU01000002.1:0-35665 GCF_002331165.1 Pseudoalteromonas sp. UBA2102 | reverse complement strand
ATGGGTAAACAAAAACTCATTATTCGTCGCGCTCGTTCATTAAACCGTACTGTTGTAACTGCAACACAAATGATGGAATCGATGATCGATAACCCAATGCCAACACGCGCAGAAGTTATGGATGTGGCAAATGCGGTACTTGATGGTACTGATGCAGTTATGCTTTCAGCAGAAACCGCTGCCGGTGATTACCCTGAAGAAACGGTTGCTACAATGGCACGTGTTTGTTTAGGTGCAGAATCGCAAAAAGAAACCCACGTATCTAAGCACCGTTTAGACAGCCGTTTTTCTAACAATGCAGAATCTATCGCGCTTTCAGCTATGTACGCTGCTAATCACTTAGATTCGGTTAAAGCCATTGTTACCTTAACTGAGTCAGGTAGTACCGCTAAACTTATGTCGCGTATCAGCTCTGGTTTACCTATTTACTCGCTTTCACGTCATGCAAGTACGCTAGGCCAAACAGCGCTTTATCGTGGTGTTTACCCTGTGTTTTTTGATTCTACAAAAACTGAAAAAGACGGAATGGTTAAAGCCGCACTTGATACCCTTGTAGCACAAGGTTCATTACACTCTGGCGATACAGTAATTATTACTCACGGTGACTCAATGGAAACTGTGGGCGCAACGAACACAATGAAAATTGTAACTGTTGCGTAATTTCTGCCTTATATAAAAAATGCGAGCTAAGCTCGCATTTTTTATGCCTGCAAAATCCCAAACTAGCTGGCTAGCGCTGCTTTTACTTTATCGCGGTAGCTTCGGCTTACTTTAAGCTCTTGTCCGTTTTCAAGCACTAATAAATACTCACCGCTGACTTGTGTAACCAGCTTGCTTATTTGTTTTGTATTTACAATTGCACTGCGGTGAACGCGCACAAACAAATGTGGGTCGAGCTCTTGCTCAAGCTCTTTCATTGTTTTGCGCAAAATATGTGTTTGCCCATCTTGGCAATGTAAACACATATAATCGCCGGCGGCATCAACCCACTGAATTGTCGCAACCGGGACACGAATAATTTCACCCTGCTCTTTTACCGCCAGTGATTCTGGGTAACGTTTGTCGGTTAGGGTATCGCCTGTGGCTAATTTTTTAAGTATTTCTTCACAGTTATTACCTGTAATACCGGCAACAAAACTCGCTAGTTTTTTCTTATGGGCGTTGTCTTGCTGTGTTTTTAAGTAACTATGCACTTTTTCTACCGCCTGTTTTAGTCTGTTATCGTCAACGGGTTTTAAAATGTAATCCAAAGCATGTATTTCAAATGCCTTTACTGCAAATTGATCAAATGCAGTAACAAACACAATCGCGGGTAACGCTTTAGTGCTTTCGCTTAAGGCACGGGCAACTTCAAAGCCATTCATTCCTGGCATTTGTATATCTAAAAAAACTAAGTCTATTGGGTGCTCTTTACATGCTTCTATTGCATCAGAGCCTGAACTACACAGTTTAATTACTTCTATATCAGTATATTCTTCAAGTCTTACTGCTAAGCCCTTTCTTGCTAATGGTTCATCATCAACAATGATGGTTTTAATTTTAGTCATTTCTTCACAGCCTTCTCAAACGGTACTCGCAGATTAACTTTCAATCCACTTGGCGTATTATGTGATAATACAAACGAATAATTATTTTCATAGAGCGTTTTTAATCTGTCTTTGGTATTTGCCACCCCTACCCCTTGTGCATTTACAAGTTGTCCGTCTATTAGTTCGGTACCGGGGCCATTATCACCTACTTCAAGTAGTAGCTCGTTGGCAAAAACCTGTGCTTTTATGTCTATCACACCGCCTTGTGACATATGCGCAATGGCGTATTTAATTGCGTTTTCAATTATCGGTTGCAAAATTAAGCTTGGCACAAGTGCCTCTTTTGCTTGCTCGCTTACATCTACATTTACTTTTAAGCGCTCATCAAATCTAACCCGCTCTATTTCTAAATACAGCATTAATGCGTGTAGCTCTTGCTCTAAAGGCACTTTTTTAATGGGATCGGTATTTAGTGTATAACGCAAAAAGTCGCTTAACCTTGCCACCATTAAGTTAGCATCTTTGTTTTCTTTTACCAAAACTAATGTAGAAATAGCATTAAGCGTATTAAATAAAAAATGCGGGTTAAGTTGATATCTGAGCATTTTTAATTGCGCTTCATGGGCCATTGTAGTTGCTTTAAGCGCTTTTTGTCGCTCACTTTGTAATAGCTGATAATACTTTATGCCAAAGTATAAGCCACTCCAACATAAAATTATGTAAACAGAATCTAAGCCATGCTGTAAATAGTAAAACCAATCTTCTGGGCGATAACCATGGCGGTATATTTCCCATAAATTAAATTTTTGCACAATTGCCCACAATGTACCTGTAATGTACGAGGCGCCAAATACAACCACCATTAATATCCACGGCGATGCATTCCAAGTTTTTCTGTAAATATAACGAAGTGGGACTGTCATTAAACAGCCCGCATAGGCATTTAATAATATAACGAACACGTAAATATCACGCATTTCAAATACTTTAGAGCCGATATAATTTACAAGCGCATAACCAATCCAGCCTGCAATTTGCAATAGCCAAAAAAAGCGTTGCCTGTTATCAACTAAAGATTGCCAATTCAAAATAAAATACAACTCCGTATAAGTTAGCCAATAAGTTAAAATTACGTTAGCTAATTTAACCACTGGTTTGGTTATTATATCGATTATTACAAAGTGTTAGCAGTACCAACTGTCTTAATTTTTAAGAGCCTTACCGCAAAGTTAAGCCAATAAAAAAGCGAAAGGCTTTAACCTTTCGCTTTTAAAATGCCGATTCAATCAGCTCGTATGGGCAAAGCCACCTTATAAACTAGGCAAGTTTATCAGAGGCTACTTTATAAGTTGGGTCTTCAATTACGTTCACCTCAACTAAGTCACGCGCTTTGTGTAACAGCTGCTTACAGTCTTTACTTAAATGACGTAAGTGAAGCTGTTTACCTGCTTTAGTGTACTTATCAGCTAAGCTGTCGATGGCTTCAATTGCACTGTGATCCGCAACACGGCTGTGTTCAAATTCAATAATTACATCTTTAGGGTCGTTTTTAACATCGAATAACTCAGAAAAGTTTTTAACTGAGCCAAAAAATAACGGGCCGTGAAGCTCGTAAACTTTAGCACCTTGTTCATCAATGTAATTAGTTGTGTAGATATGTTTTGCATGATTCCAAGCAAATACCAAGGCAGAAACAATAACACCAACACACACAGCAATCGCTAAATCGGTTACTACGGTTACGCCAGATACCAATACAATTACAAAGGCATCAGACAGTGGTACGCGCTTCATCATTTTAAAGCTTGCCCATTCAAACGTACCAAGTACAACCATAAACATAACACCTACAAGCGCAGCCAGTGGGATCATTTCAATTAAACTTGAAGCAAATATAATAAATGCAAGCAGCATTAGTGCAGCACTTATACCCGACAAGCGCGAGCGCCCGCCCGAATTAATGTTGATCATTGATTGCCCAATCATGGCACAGCCACCCATTGCGCCAAAAAAGCCACAGGTTACATTAGCAGCACCTTGGCCAATACACTCTTTATTTGAGTGGCCACGGGTTTCGGTAATTTCATCAATCAAGCTAAGCGTTAATAACGACTCAATTAAACCAATAGCCGCTAAAATTAATGCATACGGAAAAATTATATAAAAAGTTTCCAGGGTAAATGGAACCATAGGAATGTGAAATTCAGGTAAGCCGCCAGCAATGGTAGCCGCTTCATTACCTGTCATCCCTTTTAGGAAATCAAGTACAGTGCGCGAGTCTAAATCAAGGCCTATTACTAACGCCGTTACCGTTACAATAGCCACTAAAGAAGAAGGCACTGCAGTGGTGAGCTTAGGTAAAAAGTGAATGATAGCCATAGTTAATGCAACTAAACCTAACATGATGTAAAGCGGGTTGCCCGTCATCCATTGCTGGCCACCTGCGCCATCTGGCACTTTAAACTGCCCAAGTTGCGCTAAAAATATTACTATCGCTAATCCATTTACAAAGCCGAGCATAACAGGATGAGGGACCATGCGAATAAACTTACCGAGCTTAAATATCCCCGCGAGTATTTGCAGTATTCCCATCAGCAACACCGTGGCAAATAAATACTCAACACCATGATCAAGTACCAAACTTACCATTACAACAGCTAATGCACCGGTTGCGCCCGAAATCATACCAGGGCGGCCACCAAAAATAGCCGTAATTAAACCAACGATAAACGCGGCATAGAGACCAACTAAAGGTTCGACATTTGCTACAAAAGCAAACGCAACAGCTTCTGGAACTAAAGCAAGTGCTACAGTTAAGCCAGATAAAATATCGTTTTTAGCAGAGCTAGGCGCTTTGCTGAGTAAGTTAAACATTGAGTTCCTCAGGGGGTTATTAGGTTAGGATCGAAAAAGCGCTAAATGTTACCAAATTAGCGCTCATTTAACAATTCGCACACACCGTTATTAGCTTTCTTAGTATAGCTTAACTTTGTGTCGTTTATTTTATAGAGGAAGAGATGTACTGCGTTTTACACATGTCATGGTTACGTTAGAGTGTACCTCTTGAACGTATTCTAAGCTGAGTAAATTGTCACGTACAAAGTGCTCATAGCCTTCTATACCTTGTGAGATTATACGCAGCATAAAGTCCATGGTGCCGGCCATTGTGTAACATTCTGTCACTTCGTCATAGCTCATAATTAGCTTTTCAAATTCAGCTAAGTTTTTCTTGCCATGATTTGATAAGCGCACATGTGCGTATACAAGCATGTCAAAACCAAGCTTTTTCTCATCTAAAAGCGCAACTTTACTTTTGATATAGCCATCTTGTTCAAGCTTTGCAATGCGTCGCCAACAAGGTGATTGAGATAAGCCTACTTTGTCTGCAATTTCAGCAGTTGAAAGACTTGCGTCCTGTTGTAAAAGTGCCAAAATTTGGCGATCTACGTGATTTAGAGACATTTTATTTCTTATTTATCTAATAAACTGGTTAAATTATACAGCCAATTTAAAATTCCGTCTGCAATAATTTTGCATTTTCATGGATTTTAATTAACCAAATTGGCAACTTACAAATGGATTAGTGCGTTTTTCGTGGCCTACAGTGGTATCTTCACCATGGCCAGCTAAAATACGCGTGTTCTCATCAAGCGTTAAAATATGGCTTCTAATAGACTCAATGAGCTGCTTTGTATTGCCTTTAGGGAAATCTGTACGCCCTACAGCACCTTTAAAAATAACATCGCCAACAATAACGCATTGCTGTTCAGGCTCATAAAACACAATATGACCCGGTGTGTGCCCGGGGCAATGCTTAACACTAAAGCTAAGTTTACCAAGCGTTAATACATCATTATGGTTAAGCCAAATATCAGGGTAAAAAGCATCAATAGCTGAAAAACCAAACATTTGTGCTTGCATAGGCAAGTTATCAAACCAAAATGACTCATCTTTTTGCGGGCCAATGATTTGCACATTGTAGTGTGAGCGTAATTCATCTGCCGCACCTACGTGGTCTAAATGCCCGTGTGTAAGCCAAATAGCGCTCAGTACTAATTTGTGCTCACTAAGCGTGGCTATAATTTTTTGCGCATCACCACCTGGGTCTATCACCACAGCTTGCCTTGTTTCTGTACAGCTAATTATTCTGCAATTTTGAGAAAAAGCAGTCACGGGTATCGTAATAACGTGCATATTAAATTTCTTTATCTTTTTGATCGGGAATAACGGCTACTTGCTCATACGACATTAAAATTGGGTATTTCAAATACGCTTCGTCATAAAATGGCGTGTGTGAATATAACCAGTGCAAACGTGCATTCGCATCTTGCGCAAATGCTTTATCTTGAAGTTTTTTATCAAACTCGAGAGCAAGTTTTGGGTTGCCTTTAAGCATTTTCCTTGCGTAAGGGATTAACGCGTAGTTTTCCATGTACTCTGTTCGTTGAAAAATTGTATTAAACTCACCCCACGCAAAAAATGAATCAGGAGCCTCAGGGTGTAATAAATGAACCGCTAACTCCCCTGCTTTTTGCTGCGTATTTACTTGATACCATCCGTCTAAATCTACATTTATTGCTGGTACATAATCAAAACTTGCAGAGACTCTAAAGCGCCCTTCAAATGGGGCTTTATCAAACGAGTAATCAAGTACTTTGGCAAGCTTTAAAGGTTGCGTATTCGCGCCTTTAAGTTTGTTTACTGACACCCCATGTAACTTAAGCTTTTCTATTATATCGCTATACACAGGCGGAACAAAAAACGCTTCAGGCACATCAACAACTCGTTCAACCTCTTTTTGCCAATAAATCGGTAAGTCAGTGTAGGTATAGGCTTTACCTAAATATTTAACCTCAGTTTGCCCCGAAAGCGCACTTACACTTGATGTGTATTCTACCCCTTTAAACTCACTAATCGTGTCTGCTTGTTTAGCATAACCTCGTTTAACAATTAGTTTCTCAGGTACAAATTCTTGCTCTTTTTTAACGGCGTTCGAAAGCTCATGACTGTACTGAGAAAGCGCGTTTATTGCCCCATCTAAAAATACATAGGTGCCTAATACGCGTTGTTGATAAGGTTTTAAAGAATGGTTTTCGACTAAAATTGTTGGTAATGATTTTAAATCGCCCCACCCGTTTGAAAAACGCGGTGTAGCCACCCAACCTGCAAGGCCTTTTTTAAAGTCGCGTTTATCCATAACAAATACCAATGGCCCAGGTATATGCCCTTGCTTTTGTAATGTTTCGTCAATAACCGGCTTTATATACTGATCTAACGCATCAGATATAGCAGGCGATTCGCTTGCAAATACAGGGTTATAACCATAGGTCACATCGTACTGATAATCGGCGCCATCGGTAACATGCACATCAATGTATAAGTTTGGGTTGTAATCATTAATAACCTTTAAAACACTTCTCACCTCTGGTGTATCTAACTTAGTGAAATCGCGATTAAGGTTTAGATTATTTGCATTGGTTCTAAAGCCCATTTTTTCAGGGCCGCGCTGATTTATGCGATTAAATGCGCTGCTGCGTTCATGCCCATCTACGTTTAAAATAGGAATAAAAAGTATGTTTACCTTTTTTAAAATATCACGGCGCTTGCCTGTTGCAATATCGCGCAGCAACATAAACATGGCGTCTTTACCATCAATCTCACCTGCATGAATACCGGCTTGGATAAAAACGGTTGGCTTAGTGCTGTTGGCCATTTGCCCTGCTTCAAAAAAACCTTGTTCACTGGCAACCAGCATTTTAATAGCGCGATTACTATTACTGTAGCCTATTATTTGAGACTGAAACTGCGTGGGATTTGCCGCTACAAGCCTATCTACAAACGCCATGGTATCGGCATAGTTTGGCGAGGCTTTGCCCTGAGATAACTCAAAATCAGTGGTTAACGGGCCTTGCTGTTGTAATAACGAAACGCTATCACCTTGCCAAGGAATAAGAGGCGGTAAATGACTGTTATCTGCCACAATTGCAGATAGAAATAACAGGCTTGCAAACATAGTTTTCTCTAACAAACGCTTTAATAAAATAAATTATACCAAGTAAACATAGCGATATTATAAAAGTGCGGTGATTCAACAAAAAAGAAAGCCCGTTTATACCCTTGCACTTAATAAAGTGTTTATTAAAGTAGTTAATTTTAAGGTTGGGGAAAAGTGTCAATAGCTTACTAAAAAATTTGTTGTTTATACCAATCCGCTTAATTAAGTGATCTATTTTGAGAATGAATAAATGTGTTAATAGCTAGGGAAAACTTCGCTATTTAGTAGTTCTTAATGAGAGTTTTTTAACGCAGATAACGACACATTTAGCCCCACAAAATAATAAAGTATTATTGCGGGGGGTATTATTAGGCGAGTCTTAAATTACAGGCACAAAAAAAGGAGCCTAGGGCTCCTCTTTATTACTTATTTAAAAAAGCTTAAGCTGCCGCTAGGCCTTCTTTTGCTTTTTCAACAAGCGCTGCAAATGCAACTTGGTCGTAAACTGCGATATCTGCAAGGATCTTACGATCGATTTCTACAGAAGTCTTTTTAAGACCATTGATAAAACGGCTGTAAGACAGACCATTTTGACGTGAAGCTGCATTGATACGTGCAATCCATAATTGACGGAAAGTACGTTTCTTAGCACGACGGTCACGGTAAGCGTATTGACCCGCTTTAGTAACTGCCTGGAAAGCTACGCGGTAAACACGTGAACGTGCTCCGTAGTAACCTTTAGCTTGCTTTAAAACTTTTTTGTGACGTGCACGTGCGACAACGCCGCGTTTAACTCTTGCCATTTCTAAAAACCCCTATTAAGCGAATGGTAACATACGTGAAACTAGACCATGGTCATTTTTATGAACCATCATCTTAGGACGTAGGTGTAACTTACGCTTAGAAGTTTTCTTAGTCAGAATGTGACGAAGATGCGCTTGTTTACGCTTGAAACCGCCAGAAGCAGTTTTCTTGAAACGCTTAGCAGCGCCTCTGTGACTTTTTAGCTTATAAGCCATTGCAATAACTCCAAATGTATTGCTTAAAAATTAGTAAGCAGGCGTGAGATATATTTCTATAGCTCCACTTTTAGGCCTAACTTACTGCCATATTCCGGTGAAAACCCAGCAAAAATGCCGCAATTTTACTTTAAAACCGGTTAGCACAGGTGAATATTTGCATATTACTTGGGTACCTGCGCTAAATTCGGTGCGTATTATCGCTTAAAAATTATTTTTTAGCAACAGGCGCCATCATCATAACCATTTGGCGGCCTTCAACACGATTTGGGAAAGACTCAACTACTGCAAGTTCTTCTAAATCAGCCTTAACACGGTTTAATAATTCGATACCAATTTCTTGGTGAGCCATTTCGCGGCCACGGAAGCGGATAGTAATCTTAGCTTTATCGCCAGCTTCTAAGAACTTACGTAAGTTGCGCAGCTTAACCTGATAGTCACCTTCATCCGTGCCAGGACGGAATTTGATTTCTTTAATCTGGATTTGCTTTTGCTTCTTCTTCTGCTCTTTTAGTTCTTTGCTTTTTTCAAAGATGAACTTACCGTAGTCCATAACCTTACAAACAGGCGGCTCAGCGTTTGGGCTAATCTCTACAAGATCAACACCCGCTGCATCAGCCATAGCTTGTGCGTCTTTTAATGACTGAATTCCAGCTTGTTCGCCTTCGATGTCGATTAAACGAACTTCTTGAGCTGTAATTTCTTCGTTAATACGATTTTTTTGAGCTGTTTGTTGCCCTTTCTTGCCGCCTCTAATGGTACGTTCCTCCAAGAATATCAATAATATAAGCGTGTAGTTGGCTGTTTGTGATTGCCCTACACGCTCGATTTTTACTGTCGATTTTTAATTTCTTCGCTAATTTTAGCTACAAAATCATCAACATTAAATTTGCCTAGGTCTTCACCTGTGCGGGTACGTACTGCTACTTCCTGTTGTTCAACTTCTTTATCGCCAACAACGAGTAAGTAAGGAATACGCTTAAGTGTATGTTCTCGGATTTTAAAGCCAATCTTCTCATTTCTCAAGTCAGCAGCGGCTCTAATTCCAAGTTTATTTAATTTTTGTACAATTTCGTGCACGTAATCTGCTTGTTTATCGGTAATGTTCATAATTACCACTTGCTTTGGAGCAAGCCACGTTGGGAATAAACCAGCGTATTCTTCAGTTAAAATACCGATAAAGCGCTCAATTGAGCCTAAAATAGCACGGTGTATCATAACTGGAGTGCGTCGTTCGTTGTTTTCTGCTACATAAGTAGCGCCTAAACGACCCGGTAATGCAAAGTCGAGTTGCACTGTACCACATTGCCACGCTCTGTCTAAACAATCGTACAAAGTAAATTCAATTTTAGGTCCGTAAAAGGCACCTTCACCTGGTAGGTAATCAAATTCAATGTCGTTTGCTTTAAGTGCATCGGCTAATGCAACCTCTGCTTTGTCCCAAATTTCATCATCGCCGATGCGCTTTTCAGGGCGCGTAGAAAGCTTAACTACAATTTTGTCAAAACCGAATGTCTCATATGTATCATAAACCATCTTAATACACGCTGAAACTTCGTCCATTACTTGCTCTTCTGTACAGAACACGTGAGCATCATCTTGTGTAAAGCCACGTACACGCATTAAGCCGTGTAAAGCGCCTGATGGTTCGTTACGGTGACAACAACCAAACTCGGCCATACGCAGTGGTAAATCACGGTACGATTTTAAACCTTGGTTAAAAATTTGCACGTGACCTGGGCAGTTCATTGGTTTTATAGCGTATTCACGTTTTTCAGACTCTGTGGTAAACATGGCGTCTGAGTATTTTTCCCAGTGACCTGATTTTTCCCACAAAGAGCGGTCCATCATCATTGGACCTTTAACTTCTTCGTAGCTGTACTCACGCAGTTTTTCACGAACAAATTCTTCAAGCTCGCGGTAAATGCTCCAACCATCGTTGTGCCAAAATACCATACCTGGCGCTTCTTCTTGCCAGTGCCATAAATCAAGCGCTTTACCAATACGGCGGTGATCGCGTTTTTCAGCTTCTTCTAAGCGTTTAAGGTACGCTTTAAGTTGCTTTTTATCGCCCCACGCTGTGCCGTAAATACGCTGTAGCATTTTGTTTTCAGAGTCGCCACGCCAGTAAGCGCCAGCTACTTTCATTATTTTGAAGTTTTGGCAGAATTTCATGTTTGGTACGTGCGGACCACGACACATGTCTACGTATTCTTCGTGGTGGTATAGTCCTGGGCGATCATCTTTTGCGATGTTTTCGTCCAAAATTTCCATTTTGTATTTTTCGCCACGCGCTTCAAACGTATCGCGTGCTTCTTGCCAGCTTACATTTTTTTTCACTACGTCGTAGTTTGTTTTTGCAAGTTGCAACATACGCTTTTCAATGGCGTCTAAGTCTTCTTGAGACAAAGAGTGTTCCATATCAATATCGTAGTAAAAACCGTTATCAATAGTTGGACCAATAGCCATTTTAGCGTCTGGGAAAAGCTGCTTAACTGCGTGACCGATTAAGTGAGCACACGAGTGGCGAATAATCTCTAGGCCGTCGTCATCTTTTGCGGTGATGATCTCAAGACGCGAATCTTCGTTGATCATATCGCACGCATCAACACGCTCGCCATTAACGCGACCAGCAATGGTTGCTTTAGCAAGGCCTGGGCCAATGTCGTTAGCTACATCAAGAGTACTTACAGGGTTTTCAAAACTACGCTGACTGCCGTCAGGAAGAGTAATAACTGGCATTATAAATCCTTACATACAGTGGTGACACCTACAATGTATCACGTGTATTTTTAAATAAATTAAATGAGAATGACTCGACAACGCTTTTACGAATAAGCATTGACTATTTTTCGCCATAAATGACTAATGTAGATGCTGAGTCTGCTCAACTACAAAAAAGATATTGTCGCGTGATAGAGTATCAATTACAAGTTTAAAGCGCGCTCATTACTTGAAATTTTACCTAAAATTGTCATTTTTTTGTTTTTCGCTCGCTAATTTAAATTAAGCATGTGACAACTTGAGTTTATTGATTATTAAAATGCACCTGCGCCGCCTTGCTCTCGCAATTTATTAGATGTTGGGTATAATACCAAGTAATTAAGTTATATTAGAGAACAGCAATGAGAACATGTGGTGTAGAAATTACCGGTAGTGATGTACTACTTTGTATTTTAAGTAAAGATAACGACGTATTTGATATTCGCGATGTGCGCCAAACACGCTTTACCTTAGGTAACGGTAACGACACTGAAATAATGCGTAAATTTCAATTTGATTTTGCAAAACTAATGCAAGATTACCAAATTGATTCTGTTGCCATTCGTGAGCGCCAACCTAAAGGTAAATTTGCAGGCAGTGCAAAGGGCTTTAAAATGGAAACAGCGATTCAATTAATTGAAGAGTTAGACGTTCGCGTGTTCTCAACGACCGAAATTAAAGAGCAGCTTAAACGCAACCCTATACCTATTGCGTTTGAAGACACAGGCCTTAAAAAGTACCAAGAAAACGCTTTTGTTAATGCCTATGTATACATTATGAAAAAAACCTACCGCAGTGACGAGCTATAAGTCACACAGCGATTAAAACAAACTATAAAAACGCCATTTAGTGGCGTTTTTTTATGCCTTTATAAAAGTTAGTTTTTATAGCCCCTCTGTAAAACATTTGATTTAACTTTCCTTTATGCTTAGTACATTAGTCTAACCACTCTTTCTTTGTCGACAATTTGTGTTTATTTTAACTACAGCCTATAACAATTCGCTTAACTATTTTTTATTTTGCTACACAGCTATTCGTGGCTAAGCAAATGAATACTGACTTATCAGCACGGATTGATATAAGTAACTGACACACATTAATACGGAGAAGCACATGCACACACCATCGCGCTCGGTAAAAGAAGTAGAACAAATAAACACACTACCGCTCACAAAAAGCTATTTTAAAGGTGCGCAAAGCACGCCGCTAACGGATAAAACAATTGGCGAGTACTTTGATTTTATTGTCGACAAACACCCTGATTCGCTCGCTGTCGTTGTTAGCCATCAAAATGTACGCTTAACGTATAAAGCATTTCAAAATGAAGTTAATCAACTCGCTATGGGGCTACTAGCAATAGGCGTTAAACCAGGAGATAGAGTAGGAATATGGTCACCTAATAACATTGAGTGGTGTTTAACCCAATTTGCGAGCGCCAAAATAGGTGCCATTATGGTGTGCATTAACCCTGCCTACAGGCCAAACGAGTTAGCCTATGCTTTGAACTCGGTAGAATGCAGCACGTTAATTACCGCGTCACATTTTAAAGGCAGCAATTATATAGACATGCTTAACAGCTTAGCGCCCGAACTTAACCAATGTGAACCCGGTGAGCTAAATGCACATGCCCTACCTAGCCTTAAAAATGTAATACGCATTGGCAATGAAAAAAGCCCTGGTATGTTTACGTTTGATGATGTGATGAATTTTTCCACCCCTGCCCACAAGCTTGAATTAAATGCGATTTCAGCAAATTTAAACGCTGATCAAGACATAAATATACAGTTTACCTCTGGCACCACGGGCAACCCTAAAGGCGCTACACTCACCCATAAGAACATACTTAATAATGCGCTATTTGTTGCAGAGGCTATGCATTTTACAGCGCAAGATAAACTGTGTATACCTGTGCCTCTGTATCATTGTTTTGCGATGGTGCTTGGCAGCCTGCTATGTGTAAGTAAAGGCGCCGCAGCTATATACCCAAGCGATGCGTTTGATGCAAAAACCACGCTTGATGTTGTCCAGCAAGAGGGCTGTACCGCGCTGCATGGTGTGCCTACTATGTTTATCAGCCAACTAGAGCTGCCTAATTTTACCAATTATAACCTCAGCACTTTACGCACTGGTGTAATGGCGGGCTCAACGTGCCCTGAGCAAGTTATGCGTAAAGTCCAAACACAAATGAACATGCATCAAGTATTAATTGCGTATGGGCAAACTGAGTGCAGCCCAATCAACAATATAACCGAAACCGACTCATCAATAGAGCGCCAAGTAACAACCGTTGGCCGTGCCCTTGCTCACACTGAAGTTAAAATTATTGACGAACTGGGTAACATTCAAAAAATAGGTGTACCTGGTGAGGTCTGCAGTAAGGGCGCCGGTATAATGCGCTGCTATTGGAATGACGAAGAAAAAACAAAAGCCACTATAGATGACGAAGGTTGGTTACACTCTGGTGATTTAGGGGTAATGGACAGCGAAGGGTTTGTGAGTATTGTTGGCCGCATTAAAGACATGATCATTCGAGGTGGCGAAAACATTTACCCACGCGAAATTGAAGAGGTTCTTTACACTTACCCAGGTATTCAAGATGCCGCTATATTTGGTATTAGTGATGAGAAGTACGGCGAAGAAGTGTGTGCGTGGATCCAGCCAAAAGAAGATGCAGTACTTGATGAGCAAGCAATACGTGCATTTTTAAAAGACAAACTCGCCTATTTTAAAATGCCCCGTTATATTCGCTTTGTAGAGAGTTACCCAATGACAGTAACAGGCAAACTGCAAAAGTTTAAAATGCGAGAGCAAATGCAGCAATCACTTACTGATAAGGCCTTTTCTTAACCGCAAACATTAATTACAAAAAAGCTCAGCAATTGCTGAGCTTTTAGCGTTAAATAATTTACTTACTCTGCAGGGCGATACTGCTGCTGAACACCTGTTAAAAACAAGCGCAAAACCTGGTCGTTACACACACGGTAATGTTTATTTTCTACTTTGCGAGAAAACGCACTGAGCTCATGTTTACTTAATTTAAAGTCAACCTGTGCAAGTGTTGCTATTACATCTTCTGCTTTCATGTTTAAAGCAATACGTAGCTTCATAAAAATAATATTATTATTTAACTTAGCCTCTGGCACAGGCTGTGGGCCTTCGCGCTTGCCACGCTTTGTATTAATAAAGCCATTTAAAAACGTAGCAAACTCAGTGTCTGACATTTTAACAAACCCTTGCTCGCCCTCTTTTGTTAACCATGCAACGACTTGCTCAGTGGTAACTATAGCCTCTGCGGCGGCAAAAATACCGACCATGGCAGTATCGGTTAAATTAAAGGTATAGCGAACACGGCGTAAAATATCGTTATTTGTCAAAGTAATTTCCTGAGTAGAGAGCGAGGCTAAATTAGAGCGCCCACGTTAAATGAGCGCGCAGTTTAGCAGCTTAAGGCACGCTGCCCTATTGATATTTACACTATAAAGAGTTGTTAATTACCCAGCACCTTGGCAGGGTCGACTCGAGTGGCTTGCCACGCCGGGTAAATAGTAGCAAGTACAGCTAAAACAAAGGTAACAATAACTGTTATTCCAATATCACTGAGTACTAATTTACTGGGTAAAAACTCAATAAAATAAACACCTTCAAGCGGATTAGCTGCAAATAACTGGCTAACCCATGTAAACAGCTCACTAATGTTAAGCGCTAATATAACCCCAACTAGTGTGCCAAGTAACACGCCAACAAAGGCTTGCGTTAAACCTTGCATGACAAAGGTAGCTAAAATAGTACTGTCTTTAGCGCCCATGGTTTTTAAAATAGCTATGTTGCCTTGTTTTTCGCGCACTTCCATTACAAGCGACGAAACAATGTTAAAACTAGCTACCGCTATAATTAAAAACACCACAATGTACACAATTGTGCGTACCATTTGAATATCTTGATACAGGCTACCTTGCGTTCTAAACCAGCTAGAGACATACACATAATCACTAATAGTTTGCCCTACTCGCAGTGCAATTTGATGTGCAGCAAACACATCATCTACGCTTAAACGTAAACCTGTCACTTGGCTGGCGTCGTAACCTAAAACTGACTGTGCTTTATTTAAGTGAATAAATGCAGCGCTACTGTCAATTGGCCCACCCATTTCTATAATGCCCGCAAGTGTTAACGTTACGCGTTTAGGGGCTAATAGAGACTTGCCTTGCTCGCTAATTTTAGGAATGAGTAAAGTAATGTTATCGCCTATATTAGCGCCTAATTGCTTTACAATTTGCTTGCCTAAAATAACGTCATCCGTGCGCAACTGACTAACCAGTGTGCCTTTGGTAAATTGATTTATGGCCGATACATTCCCTTCATAGCTAGGTTCAACGCCGCGTATTTCTACCGCTTTAAGCTGGCTTTTAAATTGCGCCATACCATTTACTGCTATAAATGGCGCAGCACCTGTAACATGAGGCTCTGCTTTAAGTTTTTCTACTTTGTTAGGCCAATCAGCAATCGGTCGGCTAGGCGCTACGTATTCAACTTGCGGTACCACACTTAATAAACGATGCACTAATTGCTGCTCAAAGCCATTAATAACCGAAAGCGCAACAATTAACACCGCGACCCCTAATAAAATACCAACAGTAGAGGCTTTGGCAATAAAGCTTACAAATGCGTTTTTTTCGTCTTTATGGCCAGAATACGCTCTAAAACGTTCACTTAAAAATAAACTAAGCAACATGGTGCGACTCTTTTATAGCAAGTTTCCCATCATCTAAATACGCAATTTTTCCTAGTTTGTCTGCAAGCTCTAAGTCGTGAGTAACCACCACAAAACTAGTATTTAAGCTTTTATTTAGCTCATTAATTAAATCGTAAATTTTAATCGCGTTTTGCTTATCAAGGTTACCGGTAGGTTCGTCGGCTAACACTAATGCGGGTTTAGTCACTAAAGCACGAGCAATAGCAACACGCTGGCGCTCTCCGCCAGACAGTGCCGAAGGTTTATGCTCACTGCGATGCGCTAAGCCTACTTTATCTAGCATTTGCAAGGCTTGCTCTTTCGCCTCTTTTGCGTTGAGCCCTTTAATTAGTAGCGGCATAGCCACGTTTTCAACCGCACTAAATTCCATTAATAAATGGTGAAACTGATAAATAAAGCCCAAGTTTTTATTTCTAAACGCCGCTTGCTCTGTTCGCGATAATTTAGCAACGTCTTGATTTTTTATTTTAGCGCTACCCGATGTAGCCGTATCAAGGGTTCCTAAAATATGTAATAAGGTACTTTTCCCTGAGCCTGAGCTGCCCACTATAGCCAGCATATCACCTTGGTTAAGTGATAAGTCCACCCCTTTTAATACTTCTACTTGGTTTTGGCCATCTTGATAAACTTTACTTAAGTTTTGACAGCTAATAACTAAATCATTCATAACGTAATACCTCTGCTGGTTTTACTTTTGCGGCTTTGCGCGCAGGATATAAAGTGGCTAAAAAGCTCATTGCAATACTACTAAGCGCAATAATAACGAGGCTTAACACATCAAATTTTACCGGAAGCTCTACACCTGCTAGTAGGTTTAGCCCTACAGCAGCGAGTAGTTCATTAATATATAAGCTAAACAACACACCTAAAAGTGCCCCTATCGCGGTGCCAATAACCCCGTTATACAAGCCTTGCACCATAAACACTTTTTGTACTTGTGAAGGCGTTAAACCTAAGGTTTGTAATATCGCCACTTCGCCTTGTTTTTCACTCACCATCATAGTCAGTGCCGAAACAATATTAAATACAGCCACTAATACAATCAGCCCTAACAACATAGACATAATACGTTTTTCCATGGCAACCGCGGCAAATAAAGTACCTTGGCTACTGCGCCAGTCACTTACTTGATAATCGCGTAAAATGTGCTGGCTATCCGTTGTAAATTGCGCTAATTCAAAGGGTTCATGTAACGACACGCTTAAGTTAGGCGCGGTATTTTTGTTAAGCTTTAATACCCGCTGTAAAGATGCGCCGCTGGTAAATGCAAGGCTCATATCTATCTCTGAGCCGGTTTCGTATATTGCGGCTATTTTAAATAAACGCTGACTAGGTACGCGCCCAAGTGGCGTGTAAGTAGAGGCGTTAGGCATAATTACGCGCAGTTTTTCTCCCATACCTACGCCAAGTTTTCGGCTTAAGTAACGGCTAATAGCTATGTTGTAGCTATTATTTAAAACGTTTTGCCAATTGCCCTGCACAACTTTATCGGTAATTTTATATAGCGAGCCATTATCGCCATACAAGCCTTGCAGTAATACGCCGTGTAAATCTTTATTGGTTTGCAAAATGGCTTCGCCGTGGCGGTAAAGGCTTACGTGATCTACATAATCTGAGCGCTCTAAATCGGCTTTTAACGCTGTCATTTGTGCGCTGGTGTGTTTATTGGCTTGTACTTCTACGTGAGGAATGAGCCCTAACATATTTGTTTTTAAACTGTTTTCAAAGCCATTCATTACACTGCTTACAGTGAACAAGGCCATTAGCCCTATGGCTATTCCGGCAATAGAAAAAAACGAGATAAACGATATAAACGCATTTCCTTTGGAGGAGCGGCTATATCTGAGCCCTATAAATAAGCTAACCGGTTGAAACATATTATTTAAAACATTTATGCTAAAAGTGTGCGGCTATAGTAGCACGAACTAAGATGAATTGAATATGACCATAAATGTAAGAAATAATTTATAAATCTTATACTTGGCTATATTTTAAGCGCGCTTTATTCAAGCCCAGCCACTAAATAATCAAGTAATACTCTTACGTTGGTGGCAACAAACTGACGCGGTGGGTAAATTCCCCACACGCCTTCTTGATCCGGCTGATAAGAAGTTAATACTGGCACAAGCTCGCCCGTTCGTAGCTCATTTTCAATGTAATAATTTGGCAGCTGCACTATTCCTAAGCCTTTTTTTGCACCATCAACCAATGCCCAACCACTATTACAGCGCAAGCGACCCGCAATTTTAATGTGTTTATCGCGGCCATTTTCGTTTACTCGCCAGTAACTGCTATTACCAATTAAACATTGATGTTGGTTTAGCTCGCCTAGGGTATGAGGCTCACCTACTCGGGATAAATAATCTGGGGAGGCACACATTATAAAGCGCCTAGCACTTAAACGCCGTGCTCTGTGGCTTGAATCTTTTAAATGCCCTAACCGAATGGCTAAATCAAACCCGCCTTCGAGTAAATTTTCTTGCTCGTTAGAAAGCGTAGCAATAACTTCGACCTCAGGATGAGCGTGCATGAAATTGTGCACAATGGGCATAATAAAAGTTTCACCATACATAACTGGTGCTGTTAATTTAATTTTACCTTTAGGCGTTGTTTGCTGCGTTGCTAAGCTTTGCGTGGCATCGTCCATAGCGTGTTGTAGTTGCTTAGTTTGATGTAAAAAGGCTTCACCTTCTTTAGTTAATACCACTTTGCGGGTTGTACGGGTGAGTAACTGGGTATTTAAACGCTGCTCCAGCGCCGTTACATGGCGACTTATATGGGCAACCGACAACCCCAGTACATTAGCCGCTGCTGTAAAACTACCCTCTTCACCCACTGCTATAAATTCGTCTATGCCATCCCAACGCGCCATTATTACCATACTGTAAAAGTGTTTTAATAAATCAGAGATTATCATTATTTGAGAAACAAATACAATAGAGCCATCACCCAAACAAATTGGGTCTACAATTGTTATTTAAAACCACTACAAAGGATAAACACATGTCTGAATTTATAAAATCAAAAGCAGCTATTGCGTGGGGTCCAAACCAACCTCTAAGCGTTGAAGAAGTTGATGTGATGATGCCTAAAAAAGGCGAAGTAATGGTAAAAATTACCGCTACTGGTGTTTGTCACACTGATGCATTTACTTTATCAGGTGAAGATCCTGAAGGTATTTTCCCAGCAATTTTAGGCCACGAAGGTGCAGGCGTTGTGTATGCAGTGGGCGAAGGCGTAACCAGTGTTGAAGTAGGCGATCACGTTATTCCACTTTACACCGCTGAATGTGGCGTATGTAAAATGTGTACTTCAGGCAAAACTAACCTGTGTTCAGCAGTGCGCGAAACACAAGGTAAAGGCCTAATGCCAGATGGCACTACACGCTTTTTTAAAGACGGCCAACCAATTTATCACTACATGGGTACGTCTACTTTTTCTGAGTACACAGTACTTCCAGAAATTTCACTCGCAAAAGTAAACAAAGAAGCGTCGCTTGAAGAAATTTGTTTATTAGGCTGTGGCGTAACCACAGGTATGGGCGCAGTAACAAACACTGCAAACGTAAAACCAGGCGATACCGTGGCTATTTTTGGCTTAGGTGGCATTGGTTTATCGGCCATTATTGGTGCAAAAATGGCAGGCGCGGGTCGCATTATTGGTGTTGATATTAATACCAGCAAATTTGACCTTGCAACAAAACTTGGCGCAACAGATTTAGTAAACCCTAAAGATTTCGACAAGCCAATTCAAGAAGTGATTGTTGATATGACCGATGGCGGTGTTGATTACTCGTTTGAGTGTATTGGTAACGTTGATGTAATGCGCTCAGCACTTGAGTGTTGTCATAAAGGTTGGGGTGAGTCGGTAATTATTGGTGTAGCTGGTGCTGGCCAAGAAATTTCAACCCGTCCTTTCCAACTAGTAACTGGCCGTGTATGGCGTGGAAGCGCATTTGGTGGCGTTAAAGGCCGTTCACAGTTACCTGAAATTGTTGAGCGTTACATGGCAGGCGAATTTGCTCTTAACGACTTTATTACGCATACCATGAGCCTTGAAGAAATTAACGATGCGTTTGATTTAATGCACGAAGGTAAAAGTATTCGTACAGTAATTCACTACTAATACGCTATTGGTAACCTATGTATTAAAAAGTCGTAATACTTAATTGTTTGCGGCTTTTAAGGATTTTTATGTTAGAAAATATCTCAAGTACAAAAGTAGCAGGTGGATGGCACAAACAATATACCCACACTGCAACAAGTACCCATTGCACAATGCGTTTTGCGGTATTTTTACCACCTGGCGCAAGCGAAACAAATAAAGTGCCAGTACTTTATTGGCTATCGGGTTTAACCTGTACAGACGAAAACTTTATGCAAAAAGCCGGCGCATTTAAAAAAGCGGCTGAGCTGGGTATTGCAATTGTAGCGCCTGATACAAGCCCTCGTGGTGATAATGTCCCTGATGACGACAACTACGACTTTGGACAAGGCGCAGGATTTTACGTAAACGCAACACAAGCACCGTTCAATACACATTTTAATATGTATGACTATGTAGTTGATGAACTGCCTATGCTTATTGAACAACACTTCCCAGTAACCAGTACTAAAGCAATTAGTGGTCACTCTATGGGCGGGCACGGCGCTTTAATGGTGGCACTTAAAAACCCTAAAGCGTTTGTTAGCGCTTCGGCCTTTAGCCCTATTGTTAACCCAATTGACTGCCCATGGGGCGTGAAAGCATTTACGGGTTACTTAGGCACTGACAAAGAGCTCTGGGCTCAATACGATTCGTGCGAATTGATGAAAAAAGCGCAGCAGGCTGATTTTCTCCCTATGCTTGTTACGCAGGGCGAAGCCGATGGGTTTTTAGAGGAGCAACTTAAGCCACAAAATTTAGCGGCTGTTGCTAAAAATAAAGGTTACCCGCTTAGCATTGAAATGCAAGCTGGCTACGATCATAGTTACTTTTTTATAAGCAGCTTTATTGACCAACACTTATCATTTCATAGTCAGTTTTTAACTGCGTAATCTCATTAGTGTGTAGATCAGATTTATCTACTTCTACACACTCTTTCAATACTTTACTCACTTGCCTACACACTTGTACCGTATTGCCCTCACCTTTTACTAAATTGATCAGCAATGAATCTATTTTTAACCCTATATCGGTAAAACTAAACCCGTTTTTGTCTTTCGGTAGAGGTTCGAGTGGATTTTTATAAGGCTCAGAGCGAGCTGGGCTATTACTATATTTATTGGCGCGTGCATTTGACTGTGCCTGTCCATCAATTATAACACCAGCGACTGTGCAGCCACTTAGGTAAATAACACATAAACATAAAGTTAGCGCTCTCATGACTCATCCTGATCAAAAATATTACCTAAATTATAAACATCTTTAAAAATAGTATTGTAAAAATATGTATACCTGTTCTATATACTTAATTTTGAACGGCCTAAGCGTACAATTTAATACAGTGCGTCATCCTTTTATTAATAAAATGGGTTTAAGCCCTAATACTTAAATTCACTTATACACTCTTTTATAAAGCCCACCAGCTGTAAAATAAAAATAACTAAAAACGGTAAAGCGCCAATAATAGCAATGGTTCTGTTTAGTGGCTCATTATTTTGTACCAGTAATATAAAGGCACAAAGCCCAAGCGCGAGTGACCAACCATAAATACTCCATGCTTTTGCCTTTTTGCTATTTGTTAAATCACGTATTACTAATATGGCCGAATCGGCTGAGGTAACCACAAAAATAAGCAACAATAACAAGCTTGACCAAATAAGTACGGCGCCTTGCCAGCCTAACTGCTGAAAAAATATAAATAGCCCTTGGGTATAGTCGGCTTTAATGGCATCTAAAATACCGGCATGGTAGGTTTTATCCCATGCGATAGCTGAGCCCGAAAACACACTAAACCACACAATAGTCACAAGCGTAGGTAGCAAAACTACGCCCAATATATATTGCCACACTGGTCGGCCTTGGCTAATTTTAGCTAAAAACACGCCAACAAAAGGTCCCCACGCTAACCACCAAAAATAATAATTGTAGGTCCAGCCATTTGCCCACTCGGGGTTATTAAGTTGACTTTGTAATTGCCATGCCCCTGTAAAAATAAGCCGTAGGTAATCCCTTGTGCCCTCAATGGCAATAGCCATTATAGGCTGTATGGGCATTAACAAAAGCAGCCACAATAAAAGTAAAAAAGCTAGCCAAACATTAAACTTACTCAGCGTTTGAATACCTTTTTTAAGCCCAAGCTTGGCCGATATTGTATACAGCAATACAATTAAGCTGATTATGATAAAACCAGATACAAGCGCTGACTCTATCCCTAAATTTATTTCAATTCCCTTGCGTAGCAATAACGTAGAGTTTGCAATTGTCCCAACCACACCAAAAAAAATGGCAAGCACGGCCACTAATTTAACAATAAAGGTAAGCCTGTTTTGGTATTTTATATTTATAGCGCCTTTTAACGCACTGATTACCGGTGCGCTAATATCACCACTGCAATGACTGTTTTTTGTTAAGCCACCTAACACAAGCCCAAATACAGCATAAAGAGCCCACGCATGCGCCCCCCAGTTAACCAACGTCAGCGCTAAAGCACTACTTACTTTGTCAGGGTAAAGTGTATGTTTTAAAGGAGAGTTAACTACATTCAACGCAGGTTCTGCAACTCCCCAAAAAATTAAGCCCGACCCCATCCCTGCGGCAAAAAGCATAGAAAGCCAGCCAAATAAGCCAAATTCAATACGGGCATTGTCACCGCCTACTTTTCGCCTCCCAAGCGGGCTTATGGCAATAACGATAACTGCAAGTAATAAAAAATTTACTAACAAAAAAAACGGCGCACCTAAAAAACTTAAAGCGTTATTTATAAGCGGTTGCAAATGATTAATAAGTAATTGAGGCGCCAAAAAAGCAATAGCACAAAGAGTAAGACAAAGTAATAACGCTATTTTTTCAAGCTTGGTTGTATGTAAAGGCAAGTGAAATACTGTTTATTAATGTTTAATAATAAAATAATACGCACTTTGCTTAATTAATTAAACGCATAGGCAGGGTTTATCTGTAAAAGCGTAAATTAACTATGTAAATGTTACCAATTAATCAATTAACGCCTCTCACATTTAAATTTAACACATTGATTTTAAGCAATAAAATAAGCTGGCCTGTAGGTTGCTATTAGTTTACACCTTTAACCAATAGAGACCATTATGGAAATTGATTTACAGTGGAACGAAATCATCGATAATTTAGTACACCTTGGCATTGCCTACATACTCGCCCTGCCTATGGCTTACGACAGGGAACGAAGCCACCATGGTGCAGGGTTAAGGACTTTTCCGCTTGTGGCAGTTGCCTCATGCGGCTATGCGGTAATTGCTATGTCAGTGCTAGAAGGTGCAGAAGCGCAATCTAAAATGCTACAAGGGATTATTACCGGCATAGGCTTTATTGGCGGTGGTGCAATTTTAAAAAATAATAAATCTACATCGGGTACCGCAACAGCAGCAAGCATATGGAATATGGGTTTAATTGGTATAGCGGTTGCCTACAGCCGTTACGAAATTGCTATTTTATTAGCTATCATTAATTTTATAACACTGAGGTACATTAAAAAGTTTAAGTAATGCTAAGGTGTACCATTATGAAATTACTAAAAAGAAGATAAATTGTGAGTAACTACTGCAACCTAAATTAATGTAATAAATCAAGGCGCTTGAAAGCGCTCAAGCTCGCATGACGATACTATATAACATATAATATCGGCAAATTTATTCAACGTATTTGAGCTTAATGATGTCGTCTCACTCTACAGCCCCTCGGTTACATCATATTGATTTATTGCGTGGCATTATCATTATATTTATGGTGATTGACCATGGTATGTATTATTGTCTTAATTACTCAGTAACCGATCCTATGGCGGTTCCGGGTACCAGCCCTATTACTTTTTTCACCCGCTTTATTTCGCACTTTTGCGCCCCTTTATTTGTTTTTTTAGCAGGCCTTTCAGCAGCTGTTACCGAGCATAAATACGCTTCAACTAAGGCATTTTCTTACAATTTAATTGTCCGTGGTTTGGTGCTAATCATTTTTGAATTTACCATTGTTTCGTGGTCATGGAGCTTTAACCCCGCTTTTCCAATGTTATACGCACAGGTCATTTGGGCGATAGGCTGGGGATTTGTCATATTAGGCTTATTACGTTTATTAGGCACTTATGCAGTGCTAATAAGTGCTTTATTGTTGGTGTTTGGCCATAATCTATTTGATGGCGTAAGCTTTGAGCCAAATACGTTCGCACATACACTTTGGTCTATTGCACATCAAAAAAATGTACTTGAACTACCTTTGGGCTTAAAAATGAGAACAACTTACCCAGTTGCGCCCATTGTAGGTTTAATGGCTTTAGCCTACTGCGCGGGGGTATATTATAAAAAACACCAGTACAAAGCTCAGGTGATGAATTATGCAGCTATATTAGGTGCAAGCTGCCTTGCTTTATACACTGTGCTGCGCGGTTTTAATTTATACGGCGACACTTCAGTATTTACTATTCATACCAATACTATTAATACTGTTATGTCGTTTTTAAACCCGACAAAATACCCACTGTCATTACAATTTATGTTGCTAACCGTGGGCCTTGGGCTAATTGCGCTTAAACTTTTAAGCCATGTTAAAGCCGACTTTTCTCGCAACTTTTTACAAGTGCTTGGTAAAACCAGTATGTTCTCATACCTTGCACATTTGTATTTATTGCACGCTGTCGCTTGGTTGCTTATCCCTGTTTTAGGACTTAGTTTTAGCGACATGACATACGGTGACACATTAGTAGGCCTTCCACCGGGGTACGGTATGAGTTATGGCGCAACTTTGTTATTTATAGCTGTGGTTATAGGCTTAACCACTTTACTTGCAAAACGCTATTTAGGCTGGAAGCGCAATAATAAGCACACTCTAATTGCTAAATATATATAACAAAAACCCCACATAATATTGTGGGGTTTTTATTTAAATGCTTATTACCAATAAAATACTTTATAAAAAGCTTTCACCAGTTTGTTTTAAAGTAACCGTTTGCGCCTGTGCACTTTTAATTAATAGCCCACAACGAATATCATTTTTTGAAATTAATATTTTATCAATCTCGTTGGTATTATAATTAACGACTTTGTTTTCACAGCGAAGTTGTACTTTAGATAACGGTTTACTCGCACTAAGTTCAACCGTACCTTTAGAAAGTAAAGGTAAAACCGCTTTTTCAGACTCAAGCGTTATTTGTTGATTTATAGCGCCAGAGTTTTTATAAATGTCATTCACTTGTGCAAGTAATTGCGCTCTATTTTCCTCGCTAAACGTTATTGATTCAATATCACCTAATGCATCAATTGCATCGTAAGCACGTACGTAGTCTTGTTTTGAAATAAACCATTGTAAGGCATTTTTAATAACGCGTTTTTTTATTTGATCCGGTAAGTTATCTCTAAACAAAAAGGCTTCATAAATTGACTTATCAAAGCTTTTCCAATCTTGCACAAAGTAGCTATGTTGGCTTTTAAGCCAAGCCAGTAAAACTATTTCGACTGTGTTTTTAGTGTGTTCGTTTTCAAGCTCAGTAATATACGTTTTAGCTTCATCGTACTTTTTATCATCAATAAGCTGGCTGGCTTTCTCATAATCGTCAAAAAACGCCGGGGATGCCTGATCGTTAGAAAAACTAGCATGTACATTTTGCGAGCTTACCGTAATAGTTTTCGCCGTTGGCACGGCACTGCCATTTATCTGTGCACTTTTATAATTAAGCTTAGAAACATAATCGAGAGCTTCTCGTTGATATTTTTTTTGACCAAGCGAAGCCACAATTTCGATATCACTCACCTGGCCGTTTTCATCAACCACGTAGCTACTTAAATTAATCCCTTCTAACCTCGATGCACGCGGCGAGGTATTAGTAAGCTGGTCGTAGTTTTTATTAATAATTTCAGCAGCTACAAAATCATCTGCTGATACTGATAAGTGAGTAAAGGTTGAAGCGAGAGAAAGTGCTAGTAAAAGTTTTTTCATCGATATATCCATCCTAGATTATGTTTCTATTATAAAAACAAAGGTACTCCATAAATGCAAGTTAATCCATAAAAAACACGTCATTTTTTAATCAACTTTATACCAATCTGCTTTATTAAGTGAGCTATTATGAGGCTGGAAAAACGTGTTTGTAGCTAGGTAAAAAATTCGCTATTTAATTAATCTAATTGAGAATTTTAACGCTTGTAGCGACATGTTTAGCCGCGCAAAATGATTGAGTATTACGGATTGGTATTATTATGGCTTTTATAAAAAACACAGGCATAAAAAAAGGCGCCTTAAACAGCGCCTTTGCTACACGTTGCTAAGTAAATAGTTTAAATCAGTATTCATTTTTATGTAGCCGGTTACCCTAAATTTTAATACTAATTTTACTCTTGGTTTTTCCATACTTTGACATAATCAACAAGCATTGTGGCCACAAAATCATCATCAATATTACGAGTATTACCGTCCCATCCACCGACTTGTAATGATAAGATCACATATGAGGGTAAGCTGCCAATCCGCTCGCTTTCATATTCCCATACTTTTTCACCATCGATATACATTCCAACGTAATTAGGGGCCCAATGCATACCAAATAGATGAAAGTCATCATCTGTTTCATTAAGGTAAAGTTTATCTGACTCTACTGATGCATGTTTACTACCGTATCCATCCCAATGTAGAGCAGCCCAACTGACACCGCCGCCCCACACGCCTAAATACTCCATAATATCGAACTCCATACCCCTACCAAAAGTGGTTGATGTATCGCCCCACACATCTTTAACCAATAAAATAGGCTTCTCGCCATAGTTTTCTTTAGCATACTCACCACCACGAACTGTTGCATCATCAGTTATTCCTATATTTGTGTCATTAACAACAAGTACAGGCCTATCAGCTGAGTTTTCTGCTTCATTACTGAATATTTCTAAAAGCTGTTTTCTCATATAGTTATCGACTAAGGCAAAGCTGGCATCACTTCCCGCATTTTTCTGCTTTTGAATATAATCAGTAACATCAACCTCAATAATATCACCAGATGAAGCACCATAACGGTGAGTAAACCAAATGGGGTCAATCTTCGGCTTTGTATCCCACGTTACTGTACTCTGAGACCAATCACTCGAAAGTGTTTTATGTACTGCAACACTACTTTTATTTGTTGCTTTAGAGACCTTGAGCTTTAGAAGTGCTGAGTCAACCGTATCTGATATATCATCAAGACTAAATTTTAATAAAGCTTGGCGTCTATAAGTATCACTCCCATAAATTCCTTTATCAGCTAACAGCCAAAAAGCAGGCCACGTACCATGTATTGAGTCATACTTTATCTTGGCTTCGAAGTATCCATATTGCTGTCTAAACTGGCCAAAAGTACTGATCTCAGCCCCTTTATAATGACGCGTTTTATCTCCTTGACTAAAGAGTTCTCGTTCGGCTTTGAACATCAGCATACCGTTTTCAACACTAATATTTTCACTTCCTGCATTAGCAGCAATGCCACTCATACCTGAGTATTGCTTGCCAACTTTCCACTTATCAGGGTTGAGGGTGTTTTGGTTAAAGTCATCTTCAAAAGTAAGTACCCAATTCCCTGGCGCCGGAGGGTTAGTAGTTACAATCGATTTATTCTCTTTAAAATAGACTGAATCCATATAAAATATACCTGTACCGTAAGGGCCCTGAATACCTACTGCGAGTACATTCTCTCCTTCGTTTAAGTTAAAGTGTTTAAGGTGTATTTGAATTGTATGCCAAGTGTCATCTGAGTAGTCATTATGTCCTGGCTCGCCATTAATGGTCCAAAACTCGCTATTAGAATCATCTAGATTTATCTTTAAAGAGTTTTCCCCCCTACGAAACATAAGGGTCCCTTTACTACCTGACTTTCGGTATATTTTTGCTTCGAGGATAGTATCTTCGTATGGCGGTACTTGTGCAATGCGCAAACCCGATTGGGTCCAATGATGGGCTGACATTACGATTGCTTTATCGCCATCAGCTACTGGTTCATCTATCTGCGTTAAGCTTGATTCACTGGATGAAGTAGACCACAAAGAGGTGCCATTTTGGGGGTAATCATCAAATAAAACGGTTTCAGCAATACTAATGTGCGGTAGAACCAACAAAATATAAAAGCTAAGTAAAAACTTACCTTTTATCCGACGAATTTTTAAGGTTAATTTCATTGCTATTCCTAAACTAATTAATAATTTGAATATTTACCTAAGCAGAAATTAATCATTAACTGTTCAGGCGTACGTTAAATTTACAAAGGGTTGTAAATAAAGTTCATAGCCAAATTAGTAATTATTTAATTGTAGGAGTAGTTTTGATATGGCTTATCTATTAAAAATAGTATGGAACATCGCTAGTGTTTTTCAATTATTTTTATTGTTTAATACTAATCATAAGTTATTAATTTTATCTTTTTTAAACTTGATATCATAGAGTTAAAAATATAATTAAATTTTTATTAAAGTGTGTTTTTACTGCAAGAAAATACTTACTATTTATTCATCAATCTAATCGTTGCTTTAACGGTTATGAGCTATAAAGCACCTCTTAAACTCATATAAATGATCACATCTGTTAGTAAGTAGAAAAAACTAAACCAGCGTGATTCGCTATTATTTACAATAAACATTGTCAACATCTAGGTAAAAATTCACAGCAGTATATTTTAATTGCAAAACAGAACACACCGTAGGTTTAGCTGATTGAAAAGATGAAAAAAAGGCGCTTTAAACAGCGCCTTTGGATTCAAGTATGTGTGCTTAAAACATATCTTGATAGGAGTTGGTTGTATTAAACGAAATTGCTTTATCAAAACCGGGAAGCTCTATGCTGTCCTCGCCAATTACAATGTCGTTATCGTCAATGGCGCCATCACCAAAACGATATACTAATTCGTACTTACCAAGGTCAGCTTGCGCTTTATAGGTATTTTGCGAAGCAACAACGGATGTGTTTTTATCAGCGTAATCACTCAGCGCTTTTTCACCATGGCGTTTAGCAAGCATTTGTAGTGTTACTTTAGCGCTTAGTACAGTAGCAGTGGCGTTATTACCGCCAAAACCTTTTGAGTTTATAAAGGCTATGTCCATATCGCCACAATCGTAGTGGCTGTTACGTATATCTAAGTGTTCAGCATAAACATCGTCGGCAACTTTATCTATGGTAGTAATACCCGGCATAATATTATGGCTAAATACACCCAGCGCAATAGCGAGCTGATCGCCACTGGCGGGGGCAATTGTATGCCCTACATAAGCTTTTGGCGCCGTCACTTTCCAGCTATCAATGGCAAACGTTTGTGCCACTTTATGGTAAATAAGTGACTCTGTTACTCTATTTTGCGGCGTGCTAGAACCATGCGCTAAAATAAAGCTGCGCTTTTGTAACGCCTCTTTACCTAATAAACTTGTTGCAAGCGCTGCAGATTTGGCCATTGTAATGTAGTTACCAGGGCCCGGTGAGGTGATTGATTTTTTTATACCATCGGCATTTACAAATACATCCGGTACTGAGCCCATAATGTCTGCACCTAGTTCAAGTGCTAACGCATCGTCCATTAAAATGGCCACTTGTGCGCCTTCACCTAATGTAAAACCACAGTTTTCGCCAAATGGACGGCTGCTTTTACGGTAATTTGGCTCTTGTTCACTGCTTAAATTATCTAAACGGCGCAGACCTTCAACATTAGCAAGGGCGCTCATATTACCAAAGCCTTCTACTACTTCAGGCGTAATAGCGCATTCAACACTTGCTACCACCGCAACACGGGTGCGCCCTGCTTGAATATCGTTTACTGCAGCGCGTAAGTTATATAAAAATGTGGCACATGCACCCGAGGTAGAAAACGTAGTACCTACATTACCTGTAACGTAGGCGTTTATAAAATCAGTCGACATCGTGTTTAAGCCAAGTGCTAATTGCTTTGTACTAACACGATCGCCCTGCTGGCGTGCTTTAACTAAACCGCCTAATCCTTTGTCGTCCATTTGGCCAATAACCGAGGCTGAATAAGTACCAATTTTATCTGGCTCTACGCTATTCATTATGCGTTGCCAATCAAGACCAGTTGACTTAATAGCATCGTTTGCAGCAAATATAGTGGCTTGCAAACCACGTGGCTGGTAACGGCTGTTATACATTATTGATGGATCAAACCCGGTAGGAAACTGACCTGCCGATTTAATTGGGTTATCACGGGTAGAATCTAATTTTACATCTAGCTCTGCCGCTATAGTCACTTTTACTTTTTTGCCTTCAAGCTCTTGAACTTTCCAACTGGCAGGCACTGGGGTTGGTAAATCGCGTGCGCGCGTTTCAAACACAATTGCGTTTTCATCAGAAGACTTTAACGTCATCTTTTGCTGCCAAGGCGTGGCATCTGCATCAAAGTGCTCTTTTTCAATTTTACGAATAAGTGTGCCAGCAATAATTTGCTCACCAAAGCGTGCTTCTATGTCGCTTTGCTCAACATTATTACCGTTTGTGTCTTGTAATTGACCATCAACAACGCGTACTAAGTTCATTAATGTGGCGAGGCCTAAAAATGTTTCACTACGAGCTTGTGCGTTTAATGCGTCTAACACGATACGGCGGTAACCTTGATGAAAAGAAGTACGGCCAGCGGCGTTAATACCACCCATGCCTACTATTACGGGTAATGCTGTCATAATTAACCTTTAAAACGTGTTATAGGAGAAGCAAACAGTTTAATTGGATTAACCACAACACTTTGTGCTTTAATAGCCAAATATTCAGCATTAAAGGCCAAAAAGTACTGGTCGGAGCATTCACATGCATAAAAAATCAGTAAACCCAGCGTTAAATATTGCCATAGCAGTGTACCCGCATTTACTTATTACCAGTTTAACACTGCCTATTGAAATGCTAAGAGCGGGTGAGGCTTATGCAAAAGGCCATTTAAGCCACACGGACTTTAGACCGCTTAGTATAAATTTAATTGCTAAAAATAATGAGCCAATACAAAACCGTACTGGGCTTGCCATAGTTCCCGACTGCACCACACACAACGCGCCCTACAACGACCTAATTATTGTACCTGGGATTTGGCGAAACCCTCGTCCGGTCGTACGTACTAATAAAGAAGTGGTTGAATGGCTACAAGAAAGCTTTGAAACCGGCAGTCATATAATTGGTGTAGGCACGGGTAATTGCCTAGTTGCAGAAGCGGGCTTACTTGATGGGCACCCTGCAACAACCCACTGGCATTACGCCAAACAATTTAGCCACGACTACCCGTTAGTGCGCTTAAAGCCCGACTTTTTTATCACCCAGTCAGAGCGCATGTATACGGTGGCAAGTTTAAATGCCCTTGCCGATGTGATCGTTCATATTATTAGCCAATACTATGGCAAAGCCGCTGCGCAACATGTAGAGCGTAACTTTTCGCACGAGGTACGTAAACCATACGAAGATCAGCGCTATCTTGAAGGCGCAGTTGACCGCCATCCAGATGAACTCATAGCGCAAATTCAGTTTTGGCTTAAAACTAATTTAGCCAGCGAGTTAAACTTACAAGAAGTAGCCGCCCAATTTAGTTTGAGTTACCGTACATTTACCCGCCGCTTTAAGCTTGCGACTAATCAAAGCCCTATAGAATATTGGCAACAATTACGGGTAGAAGGCGCTAAAGAGTTATTAGCTTCATCTAATTTAACGATTCAAGAGGTAGCACTTGAGGTCGGCTATAACGACCAAGGCCATTTAACCCGCGTATTTAAAAAAGTGCTTAGCCAAACGCCAAGCGAGTACAGAAAAGTAGTACGAAGAAAATTATTTGGTTAATTTTCACCTTGTAAATATGCACAATGAATTACTTAGTTTCGATAAATATATACGAAGAGGCGAACCAAACAGGTAATTTTTTAGAGTCCTTTAATTTATTTTTTATTGATAAGTCAACAGAAGCTTCGAATGCTAAATAATATAAGCCCGACCTTTCAATTTCAGTAAAAAAAGATAAAGTCTTTTTTACTCCAACAAGCAGATGTGCCTTCTCTATATATTTTTTATTCTGAGAATTTTTATCCTGAAGTCTAGAGTATAGAAGTGGGCTTAACGACGACTCCCCTTTCAATTTATCACCTTTATACTTAGTCAGATAAATTTTTAAAGGTGATTTCACCCAAGACATACGAACATCATTGGTCCCTGTATTTTTAATAATTACATTAACTATCAAGCCTACGTTCCCATTTGGAAGGCTAGTTGTTTTTAAGTCAATATCTATTACGCTGGAATCAACCCCATTAATTTTATTTTGTAAATCTGCGAGCTCTGCCTTACTTTTAGATAACTCGGCTGTCGTTTTCTTTAACTCAGCCTCAGCTCTATCTTTTTGTAAAAGTGTATCAAACGTATGATAAGCCCAGAAACCAGAAACAACTAAACCAAAAGCTATAACAATAAATTGAAGGGTCTCTGCCCAGTTATCTCGCCATGGTTTTTTAAATGCATCAAAAAAGTTCACTTGCAGCCCTACATGTTCATAATAGAAACATTTTATAGTTATATTTTAAGTTAATTATTCGGTTATTAATTATAGAATCAGCTTATTAGAAGGCGTAGCCTCACCAAAACCATCATCTAGTTCCAGTAACGCCTTATCTGCTTTTTTTATCTTTAAATTTAATTCACTTTTACTATTACTAAATTTCGTTTCTATTTTTACTGCTTCTACTAATTTAGCTATTTTACTACTGGGGACTGTCATATCAGCTTTAATCTCCTCTGCAACAGAGATCTGTGTATTAAATAATGCAGCAAAGGCAGCTGCAAAATAAATATTTTTTATAAAATCATTTGTATTTAACTGAAGATACTCAACACCAGGAGACATAAACGCATGTTGAACTGTCAGTTCATAGTTGAAAGTACTTGCGTTATCATTTAAGAAATTATGAAAATTATCTAAAGACGCATCATTCTCTCCGTTACATGTCTTCAAAAAAGAAGAAAGTAACTCTAACTGTCGATAAGTGATTGATAAATTGGCGACTTCATTATTTCCTAAAGCTTTTTCTGAAGCAATATTAACTGAACATCTAACTTCATCATTAACTAAATGGATTGGGAAAAGCCAATGATTTAAAGCTTGGATATGCTCACTTTTGTTTACTCCAAATACAGCACCAGTATTTTTTAAACTTCTTTCTAAAGGATAAGGAATCTTATCTCTACTTTGGCTTCTACCCCAGTGGACGTCGTATCTTAAAGAAAAATCACAAGTCTTTACATCTTTTACTTTCACTAGATCTGTTAATTCTATTGATTGGTCACTAAAATAACAATCAGACTTAATAACGCCAGCAATAATACGCTCATCGTTTACACTAATGACAATATCATTCTTTTTGATATCTGTGATAAACCGTTTTATCTGAGCGTTTTTATTACCTACCTGACTTTTTGATTCCCCTTTTTCAAGAAGAAACTTCTGATGTGATGAAATTATTTTTGATTTTTGTTCAATGGAGAGGAAGCTAGTGTCTTCTAATGCAGATAGATTTAGCATATCAGCATGACCAATTGCTACAAGATTATTTTGAACGAAATGAGAAAAAAAGTGAGCCCCTACTCCAGCCCTAACGACCCAATATTTTCTATCTTCGGGAACTGGAAAAACATCTATACAAATTCCTTGCATTCTTAATACCTTTAATCCATTAAAAAGCTAGTTTCTCATTAATCTAGTGTTCATGTAAATAAATAAATTCATTAAAGTAAAACGCTACTTTAGTGGCGTTAAATCAGTGGCTTTCTGGGTCGTTAAAGTCTTTTCGGTAGTAACGTTTTTGATAATTTTTTACTTTAGTGTGTACGCCTTTGCTTAGGCTTTTAAATTTTGCCTCCAGTACATCTACACCGTATAAAATACCAACCACCAGCACCGAAAGTTTAATGGCAGCACCTAAATTGTCGGTGGCTATCATTACGCCAATTGAGGCAAGCACCCAAATGGTTGCAGCAGAGGTTACCCCTACTACAGCGCCGTCTTTTGCAAGCATGACCCCTGCACCTAAAAAGCCAATACCTGTAATTATCTGCCCCACTACACGCGAATGATCAATCACATCGCCTTGTAAGTTAAACGCGGTTGATAAAAACAAATACGTGCCCAGCGTTATGAGCGCTGAGGTACGAATACCCACAGGTTTACCGCGCAATTGCCGTTCTAAGCCAATTATTGCACCGCAAAAAGCGGCGGTGCCAATGGCTGCCCACGAATAAGGCGCTACATCAATTAAATCTAAAAAAGTCACTCTTAACGAAAACCTATTAATTATTAGCAATGGCCACCGCGGTTCTTAAACGTTGGCTACCAAATGCTGACATTTTACTAAAATCACTGCGCGCTATAGGCACGTACTGGCAATCTATTGCGAGCTGTTTGTCACTGCCTGGCTCGCAAAATGGGTCATGAACATACACGCAGTGCTCATCAAGGTGGGTAACACATACCCAATGAGGTGATTTTTTACCATCAAACCGGTATGTGCTAATTAGTAACAGCACACTAAAGCCTTGGCTTAACCACTGTTCAATATGCTCAAGCTCTACATCTTTATAGCTAAGCGGTATATTTGCCTGCGCTATACCCTCTACAAATTGTTGGTGTACTGTTGAAAGCACCACTTTTTTGTTTTCATTGCGTACACCATCTAAAAACAACGGCTCTGTGGTATTTACCATTACCTCGCTTTTAAAGCCGCGTTTATTAGCCGCCAACGCTAAACCAAACGGATGGCAACCACCGTGGCCCGATGTCATAAAAATAGTGGTGCCTTCGCGCCAAAGTGCCAGCTCATGTGATTGGCTAAGCTCCGTTGTTGGCTCAAGTGCCCCCATTGCCATTAATAACGCCGCTGGCCCACAGGTAAACTCGGTAGTTTGCTGATACCATGGCGTTAATCGCGCTACTTTTAGCTCACTCGTTTGGCGAATATTTTTTTGCATTCGCAGTGCATCACTATGATCGTCATAATAATCGCTATATTGACCAAACACTCTGTAACCCAAGCTTTTGTAGAGCCCTATCGCACTTTCGTTATTTACCGCCACTTCTAAACGTAAGTAAAGTCGCCCACGCTCGCTGGTTTGTTTTTCAAGCGCAGCTAATAGCATTTTGGCAATGCCTTTGCCTTGCATTGTGGGTTTTACAGCAAGCGAATATAAACGCGCTAAACGCGTGCCTTTATGGCACCACACCAGCCCATAGCCGCATACTTGCTCGCCATTATCGGCAACGAGCAAAATACCGTGCTTAGCATTTAACCAGCGCTTTAAGCTACGCGGGCTCAATTTATCGTTATTAAAGCAAGTATTTTCAACGTCAATCAATGCGTTTAAATCACTGCTAAGTGCCTGTCGAATAACAAGGTTACGCATGTTATTACCCACGGCCTCGCGCTTCTAAACGTTGTTTAAATTCGTCCATAATGATCATGTATAGCTCGTC